>JABDOO010000045.1 GCA_013043295.1 Candidatus Nitrosopumilus sp. | reverse complement strand
ACTGTGATGAATCTCCAGTTTTGTTGGTTGTAACTTGTTGGTGACAAAATTGTAAGTTCCATTAGTGACTTTACTTGTTCTGGAGTCATCTTGTATGTGCTGTCGAATTTTTTTACTGCACGCCTTGTCTTTATCGCATCAAATGTATCCAATAACATACCAAAAACAACACCAAATTTAATGTAATAAGAAAGGATTAGCTTAAGATCAACTCCTGTAGGAGGTCGATGACAGCTCTTCGCTTAAGATCAGAAACGCAGTGTTCTCTGATGACAGCGATTGTCTTAAGGTCTGAAACTTTTTGTAATCAGACGACAGACTACCTTTTCAAATACACTATTCAATTTTGATATTTAACCTGCACTACTTTTTCATACTAATGCAATGATCTCAAAAAGCACTAGGAATATTTCCAGATAGTGTATTTATTAGGCATGGTAAGATCGCAAGGTATCTTGAAGATTGCAGTAATGGGAATGGGTGTAGCAGGTTCCTATTTGATGGCCAGACTAAAAGACTCGGAACACGAAGTAGTCGGTTATGAAAGAATGGTAGAGGAAAGACATGATTCTATTTGTGCATGGGGAACAATAAAACCAACACTAACTGAATTTTGTAAAAAAACAGGTAGGAATTTTGATGATTTTCTAATTCATGATGGAAAAAATATGCATGTAAAGATGAACAATGATGTTAAATTCGATATAGGTCTGAAAGGGCTTTGCACATATGACAAACTAGCACTAATCAAAGATTTCATAAAAGATTCTAAAATTATCTACGGTCCACCACCATCTCTAGAAGAATTAGAAAAAGAGTACGACATGATAGTTGACTGTACAGGATTTCACAGAGTATACCTACCAAAATTAAAAGAAGATTTCTTTTTGCCGACATATGAATACAAAGTAGAATACGAAGACAAAGTTCCGTATGATGACTTTTACATCGAGCCATTTCCTGGAATGTCAGGATACTTTTGGTATTTCCCACTAGGGGAGAAATGGGCTCATATTGGAGCAGGTGATTACAACAAACAACACATCAAGGCAACAGATGACTTTTTGAAAAAACACGGAGGCAAGGTTCTCAAAACAAAGGGTCGTCCAATTAGACTAGCAACTCCGGATAGATGCAAGCCATACTATTCAGGTAAGGTTGTAGGAGTTGGAGAGTCAATAGGAACAGTTTATGCATTGTTAGGTGAAGGAATTATTCCATCAATGCAATGCGTTGAGATATTTTTAGAGAACATGAATGATTTTAAAGCATATGAAAAGGCAGTTGAGAAACATTACAAAGTCTATGCCAAGGTGTTTAATTTTGTTAGAGCAAAAATTCACAAAGACTTTAGCTTTTTCAAGGCACTGCCAGACTTTATTGCAATATTTCGTTACATGAAAAAGAACGAAGACAGATTCGGAATGAACATCAAGATTGCAGACTTGATGAAAGTTGCAAAAGCCTAGCTAAAACTCACAGATCCAAATCCTTCTCGATTAGTTCTGTTTGAGGCCATGTTATAGTCATAGATGGTTTTAGAATACTCTTTGAACTCGTCTTTCATAGGATCCAAATTCTCTGCCAAGTAAAATCCAGGACAGTCACCTGTAAACTGATACGTTGCATGTACCCTGGCTTTGCCTTGCTCATTTTCAAGCCAGCTAGAAAATGGATAGAGATAACACACACCGGGTCTATCTGGATGCATGCTACAGCCTCCTTTGTCATCTAAAAATCTGCAAGAGATATGAGTTCCATCCTCTTCTTCAGTTTCATCAGTTTTTCTTTTTAGATTAATTGTAGTCATTGTAGTCATTTGTCCGGATGGACCAGGTTCTTGATATGTTACAGTGAGTGTTTCGTTTTTAACAAAGTCTGAGGGCTTTTTGTATTTCAAACCTTTACCAATAGTAATCAAATCATCAGATGTTAATGGAAGACGACCTTGTCTATCACAGCAGTTGTGACAGTCAGGCCAGTAGCATTTCCATAGGATATACTTTTTTTCAGAATTCAAATAAGGTACATGAAAAATAACATCCTTCACTTTAATTGGATAATCTGAGACATCTGTAATTTTCCCTAGCATGAAATTTCTAAGAATTGGATCAACATCCCAATCTTTTTGTAATAAATTTAGTGATTCTTCAATTTCGTTTTGAGACAACTATTAAGTTATAACATCATTTGCAGATGTTATTAATGTTGAGTGAAAAAGGCAAATACGCTTCAGCTACTGAGAACAGAAGATTTGTTTGGGCTGAAATTGTTTGGCCTTTGATTTTGGAATTAAATGATGTTGCATTTTCATTAAATCAATTTCAAGTAAAAAGAGACATCATCTGTAAAGAAAAAAATCTATCAATTAACGTTCCATCAAGAGGTTTGGTTTCATTAATGCAAAAAGGAATTATCAGAAAGGAGGGAAACATTTACTCTATTCATTACAAGCTAATTCCATACATGCGATTAAGAGCAACATGCGATTATGCAACTGCAATTCATGAAGTTAGACTAAAGTGATTACAACAAATGAATATATTCTAAAACAATAAAATTTCTTCAAGTAGCCCGATAGTCTAGTGGTCAAGGATTCTGCCCTCTGGATCTCATGAGTGGATAGGCGGAGACGGCAGTTCGAATCTGCCTCGGGCTACTGATTTTCAAAAAGTTTGTAGACTATCTGGATGCTTGTGCTATACGCTCTAACTCATTCTTTTTCTTTACAGAAGGAGCGTTTGGATCGTTTGCTGCTGCAAGCATTAGTTGTTCAGCCATATGTTCTTCGATTGGTTTTGGATTTGAGAAGGTTGCTTCTTTGATGGCATCTGCGATAAATTTTAGAGCCAAATCAACTCTTCTGATTGGTGCAACATCAACTGAGACATGGTAAACAGTACCACCATAAACAATTCTAGTTGTATCCTCATTTGGAGCAGAAAACTCTATGGCACGTACCAAAACTTCTACAGGGTTTTGGCCGGTTTTTAGTGCAATAATATCAAAAGAGGTTTTTACAGTGTTTAGTAGTTTAGTTTTTTTACCAGTCATTCTTCCTGTGTTCTTTGCATACTTTTTTCCAAAGTGCATTGTCTTGTTGATTAATCTCTCAACAATGTTTACATCTGCTTTATTGAATCTCTTTAGTGCTGAACGTCCATAGGTGTATGGCAAAATTTGTTTTCTCAAAGATATGGCAGTTTTTAATCCTGGGTCTTTGACTTCAATGTCTGATAAATCCCATTTTCTAAATAGTAGTAGGTTTTTTGTTTGTGCCATTTCTATCTCCTTGGTTTCTCCTTCTTTCTGATTACTAGTTCATGTAATGATGTACCATTAACTTTGAAAACTTTGAATCTAACTCCAGGAATATCTCCCATTGCACCACCTTGTGTTGCACCCATACCTTGAATGTGAACCTCATCGTGTTCGTCAATAAAGTTCATTGCGCCGTCTCTTGGCAAGAATGCGGTAACGGTCTTTCCGTTTTTGATTAGTTGAACTCGAACACATTTTCTAATAGCAGAGTTTGGCTGTTTTGCTGCAATACCTACTTTTTCTAATACAATTCCACGTGCTTGTGGTGCACCACCAAGTGGGTCTGCCTTTTTATCAATACCAAGTTTTCTTCTTTTGAAAGTTGAGATAGCCCATCTCTGTTTTTTCTTTTTAGTGGTAAGAACTCTTCCTGCAAATAATCCAAGTGGTGATTTTCTCATCTATTACATCTCCAAAGTTGCCCGTTCAGGACTGTTAATCAATACACTACTAATATCAAAATATCGTTTAGCGAGTAGTCGTGCTTTCTCTGCATTTCTACCCTCTCTTCCAACTACAATTCCTTTCTTTCTAGGATCTACCATAACAATTGCCTGTTTTGACCCATCTGGTCGTTTATTTATTTTTACTTCAGAGATTAGTTTAGAATTTAGTAAATTAGACAAGAATTTTGCTGGATCTTCATCAAATTCTACCAACTCAACATTTCTCTTTACAATGTTTTGTAATGATTTGATATGTACTCCACCTTTACCAATTGCAAGTCCCATTTTACCAGTATTAACAACAAAAATTACTCTATCTTGTTTTTCATCTTCAACACAATCACGTGCAGTTGCACCAGTAACATTTTGGAAAAGAGACATCATTCGCATTTGATCAGTTGTGAGTTTAATTGATTGTGTCATTATAATTCCTATTTAACTCCGAACAAAAAATGTCTCATTTAAACTTACATTAAATAAATTGCAGTTAATCATTTTTTTCCTCAGCTTCTGTATCTTTTAAAATTGATTTGATGCTTGCGTCATCTAGTGATGTAAATGAAATTGTTGATATTCTAAATTGTAAGCCACATAATCTACCTAATGCGACTGATGTTCCTTGAAAGTTAACCAAAGGTATTTTTTCTTTTTTTGCATCGGATTCAATTTGCTCAAACATTTCTTTTTTTATCGATTGAGACAATACAATTAGCTTGGAATTTTTTACGGAGTTCAAAACTTGTTTACTACCCATTGTTAGTTTATCTTCTTTACGGGCATCTCTTAATGATTTTTCAAGTATCTTACTCATTTGTTTTCCTAATCACGATCGTCTTGTCAGGGCTTTATAGGTTTATTGAAAAATTATGCGTAGATTACGGATAAACTAGTTAAGGAAACCAAGAAGTGAACCAAAATTGGAAATTACTAAACCAACTTCATCAAAGAAGCTACTAGGTTTTTCAGTTTCGGAATTACTTATACTAGATTTTTCAGATATGGAAGGTTCCTGATAAGATATTTTTTGAATGTCTATCTCTGGAGAACTATTGGTTGTATCAATACTTGAGGATAATGCAATGTTGAGGTTTTTCCGAGCAGTTTGGTAATTTGGATTCTTTTCTAATATTTCATCATAGAGTACAATTGCATCTTTGAAGTTTCCTAGATTGGCAAGTGCATTTGCTTTATTGTTTTTAGCAGGTAAAAAGTCTGAATCAATATTGATGGCTTGATCATAGTATGCTATGGCCTCAGTAAGATAACCTAACTTGCCCAAAGTAGAGCCCTTGTTTACAAGAATTTCTAAATCATTAGGATTGTTGATTAGTGATTCATTGAAAAAATTCAATGAGCTTTCAAATTGACATAACCTGTACAATGCCGGACCCATTCCATCATAGTATGAAATTGTATCAGTGTATGCACTTGTATCACATTCTAATCGAATTTGGTTTAGCAATAATCCCAATTCTACGTCTTCGACTGACAAATTATTTTCTTTTTTATTATTTTTTTCAACAGATGGTTTTTCGTTGACAGTATTTGTTTGAATTATTGATTTTTCATCAACAGTAGTTTTTGTAACAGTGTTTTTGTTTGATTTGGTTTGTTCAGGATTAATTTTTGGTGAATCATTAATTATGCTTGAAGGATTGTTTATAGATGATTCTTTTTTGTTGGTATTATCGTTTGTTGATGCTTGTTCGTTAGTATCTTCCTTTGTTGTTTGTTGGTTGGTGCCATGGTTTGTTGTTTGTTCGTTAGTATCATCATTTGTTGTTTGTTGGTTGGCATCATCTTCGTTTGTTGTTTGTTCATCATTGACATCTGGATCATCTGTTTCATCAGTTGTGGTATCGTCTTCAATTATTTGTGGTACTTTGCTATATTCAAAAAATGATGTAGCTTCGGATTCAGCGTAATGAGCTTTTACCGAATATGTTCCTTCAGTTCTAAAATTAACACCGTCTTTTACAAGAAAGCTTGTACTAAATTCCAAGTCAGAATTAATTGTTCCAAAATAAAATCCTGCAGGCATTCCAAAAGGATCATGAATTCCTATCAGAACAGTCGGAGAATCAATTTTTGAAACTAGGCCAGTGATCTCTATCACATCTTTGTCATTGTATTGTTTTTTTTCAGTATATAGAAGAACAATTTCAGGGGCTTGATTTTCATCTTGTAAAATTTCAGGCTCATCTACTTCCCCATTTATTGAAAAATTATAGTTTTTGGTCTCTTGAGCATAGGCAAACTTTACCAAATATTCCCCAGGTTTTTCATAAGAAGGGGAATCAAAGGATATTGTTTTACTAAATGTATTCTCGGATGTGATTTCTAAATTATTTGCAGATAAAATTTTTCCATCTGGATCATAGATACTCATAGCAATTACAGGCATTGTGATATCAAAAATTTCACCAGATAATGACATGGTGTCACCAGAAGCGTAAATCTCCTTATCAAAAATTACATCAAAAGAGTCTGCAAAAGCATCTGTAAAAATTACAGGAGATAAGACGGTTAACACTAAGGAAATTCCTAATACAATTCCTAACACACGTGTTTCAACGTATTTTTGTATTTAATAGCCGCGTAGAAATTATACTTTTCAATCAATGGTGATTAAAGTGGACATTGTAGGAGAGAGTATTGTTGGATCACTTAATGAATTCCAAACAAATGTTTCAATTTGATATTTTCCAGATTCAGTTGGAGTCCAAGATTGAGAAACATCTAAAATTTGTTTAGGAGATATTTCACTCTGAATCCACGACAGTGATTCTACATGATTATCATCATCTTTTACTTGAAATAGATAAACAAATTTCTGATTAAAATTATGTTCATTTTGTATTGTTCCAACTATCTGAATTTGATTATTTAATGAAAAAGAATCTAATGAATTTCCCAAGCCATCAGAAAACGAGACAGGTGAATTTGTCAACCTCTCCAATGAAGGAACAGAAGAGTCAACACCTGCAAATGTTTTGATCTCTAAATTATCAGATATCGAATAGGGTTTTGGTAAAGTATAGTCATCATATTTTGCAAATATTTTGTCTCCAGGTATAGAATAAAGACGATTCCCACTTGAAGGTGAATTTTGAGATAGTTGTACTGTTCCAATAAAAGAACCAGAAGATTCACTAGTCTCTACTGCATTTACTTCAATTCCTGCAGCATCAGAATCTGAAGAGACTTGTAAAGTCAAATGATCCAATGCCTCAGGATTCAAATTCATATCTAAATCAACTACTCTAATTGTAGCAGAATCATCCAAAAATATGACATCATCAAAAAAACTAATTGTTCCTACATTCCAAGTTATTGGAACAGATTCAACCAATACAACACCATCGGCAAACTCAAAGGATATTGTAACTGCAGAATCTCTTTCTACTTGTAAAAATCCACTGGTAGGACCAGAACCACTGGTTCTTGGAGTGGTATCAAAATTACCATCACCATCCACATCATGTTGAAAACCCGTAAGAATAACTTCTGCAGTAAAAATTCCTGAATTTACATCGGTTTCAGTAAAGCGGTATTGCTCCAAGGAATCATCAGATGTTGAAATGTTAATTGAATGGCTGGAGGTTTCCCCTATTGTATCAATAAGATGTTTATCTGAATTCCAGCTTGGTGCAATAATTGTAATTTTCATTTTATCAGTCCACGAATAAACAGGCTTGTCGGTAAAAATTGGAGAGTATGGATTATTGTAATCAGGTGCTTGTCCAAATGCAGGAAATAGCATCAAAGAGAGCAGAACAAAAACAAGCATACTAAAAATTGTGATTTATTGGATTTAATGTTTGACTAGGATTCTTCGTCAGGTAGTGATACTGCAAGAATGTTATCACCACGAAGTAAAATTTTTCCAAGCTTTTCATGTTTTTCCTCTGTAATGTCTTCAGCATCATCAAGTGTCAGATTCATGTGAATATCAAAATCTTTGAGTACTCCCTGAACAGTTCTTGTGTTTCTTAATCGAAGCAAAACAATTTTGTCTTTACTATTACTCATCAGTGTAGAAATTTCATCAGCCATAATAATCACTAAACCCTAACTATCTCCTATTTTTTCTTGCTTACTTGCATGTATAAGTCAACAGTACCACTTCCGATTGGAATGTTACTTCCAACGATAACATTTTCTGTAATACCCTTGAGTTGTTCAATTTCGCCACCAAGTGCAGCATGTGCAATTGTTGGGACTGTAATTTCAAATGCAGCTCTTGCAAGAACACTGTCTTTAGTTCCAGCAATTCCATGTCTACCAATTTGTTGCATGTAGCCTCTAGAACACATCAAGTCAGATACTAACATGATGTATCTATTGTCAACTTCTAATCCTTGATCTCCTAGGGTGTGATTAAGTTCATCAATCAATGAGTTTCTAGCAGCCTCAATTCCTAGTGTTCCAGCAATTTCAAAGACATTGTTTGTTCTGACATTCTTTTTATCAATTCCTTTGACTTCAAGCACTTTGGCAATGTTAGAACCGGTTGTTTGGATAACCCACTCATCATCTTTTTGAACAAGTGTAACTCGTTCAATATCTGGAACTCCTTTAACGGTAGTGTTGAGAACTTTGTTTCTAATTGCAATTGCAGTTGCAGTATCAGCCTCATCAACTAAATTCAATGTGATTAATTCACCGGTAATTTCCATTTTGAATTTCTTATTAGATGAAAGTGCTGCCTCTATTTCGGTAATGGTGCAACCTCTCTCTTTAAGTCGGTTAGGGCTAATTATTAATTTGATATTTGTAGAATAATCAGTTTCAGTATCTGCAATTAATGCACTTACTTTAGTTTGCAAGACATTTCGTGCGACTTCAATTGCTTTTTCTCTAGATTTTTTAGAATCTTCTTCCAAGTAGATATCCATTGTTGGAGTGACTGGTTTCTTTCTTGCATCAACTAGCTCAATTAATCTTGGAAGACCCAAGGTAACGTTTCTTTCTTTAATACCTGCAAAGTGGAAAGTTCTCAAAGTCATCTGAGTTCCCGGTTCACCAATTGATTGTGCTGTAACAATTCCTACACCTTGACCGGGTTCTACTTTTGCTTTGTTGTAAAGGGAAAGTCCTTTCTTACAAACGGCTTCAACGCCTTCTTTACTTAGATTAGATTTGTGTAATGCCTCAGAGACAAGGTTTGTCAATCTTGGATTAAATGTCTTGGTGTATTTTTTGGCCAAAGTATCAATTTCATCTTTTGTTGCTTTCTTGCCTGAATCAATGATTGTTTGTGATTCAGCCAATCTACTTGCATTAAATGCCTCACCATGATCACTTTTCTGGACATCAATACCGTCTTCACCATAAAGGAATTGAACGATGTGACCGTGTGGATCTCTTACAGTTCCATCATACTCTAGTCTAATGTGTTCTAATGCGTTGATCAATCTACGTTGCATGTATCCACTTTGTTGTGTTCTGACTGCAGTATCTACAAGTCCTTCACGTCCTCCCATAGCGTGGAAGAAGAACTCCAAAGCGGTTAGGCCTGTTCTATAATTTGATTTTACAAATCCATGTGCATCTGGATTACTGTCATTTTCTTGATAGTGTGTTAGTGCACGATTACTGTAACCGTCATTCATTCTATTTCCTCTTCTTGACTGCTGGCCTAGTGCGCCTGCCATCTGACCTACGTTAAGTGCTGAACCTCTTGCACCAGTTGTGGCCATAATTTTTCCGGCATTACTATCATCAAGTGAGTCATTAGCAGTATCTCCTGCTTTAACTCTGGCTTTACCTAATTCATTAACAATGTAAGCCTCTAAGGCTTCTTCTGCTTTCATACCTCTTGTGAGTTTGAGTGTACCTTTCTTGTATTGGTCAGTCAAATCAGCGACAGTGGCGTAGGTCTCACTAATATCATCAAGAATTTTCTGTACATTCTTTTCTGGAACTTCAAGATCACCATAACCATAACTGAACCCATAGTGAGTGATGAATTGTTTTACCATAATTAGAATAGAGTTTAAGAAGTTTTTACCAACGGTATTTCCATAGTCTTTTGTAATTCTGTGTAAGATACTTTCAGGTTCCTCAGCACCAATTGAAGTCTTGTCAATTACACCACTGATTAGTTCACCGTTTTTAATTACAACATCTTTTTCTGGACCCTTTGTTCCCTTGGACCATTTTGATGTAAGAACATAGTTGAAGTCTTTTGGAAGGAATAATGAGAATAATTGCTTTCCAGTATAAGCTGGTCCATCTTTTGTTTTAGTTCCAGGTTTTGGAAGTACATCACTGTAACCTCCAAGCATTGCATAATTTGAGAACTCTTGAACAGATAGTGTAGTATCATCTTTAGTTAGAAGATATGCACCAGTTACAAAGTCTCTTAGTGCTCCAATAATTGGACCACCGTATCTTGGTGAGATTAATTGATCTTGAACTCTCATTAACAAAATTGCCTCTGCTCGGGCCTCTTCACTTTGTGGGACGTGAAGATTCATTTCATCACCATCAAAGTCTGCGTTGTATGGTGGACAAACAGATGGATGTAATCTGAAAGTTTTACCTGGAAGAACGCGTACATAGTGAGCCATAATTGACATTTGGTGCAGAGATGGTTGTCTGTTAAACATCACAATGTCACCATCTGCAAGATGTCTTTCAATCAAGTAACCTATCTCAAGTGTTTCAGCAATTGTAGAACGGTCTTCAACAAAGTCTAATCTAATTTTTACACCATCAGGTCTAACGATATAGTTAACACCTGGGAATTTTTCAGGTCCGTTAATTACCAGTTTTCGCATTCTCTCAATATTCCATTCAGTTACGATTTCAGGAATAGTTAGTTTCATAGCAACTTGTTCAGGAACACCAACTTCGGACAAGTCCAAGTTAGGATCCGGAGATATGACAGTTCTACTTGAAAAATCAACTCTCTTTCCAGATAGTGAGCCTCTAAATCTTCCCTCCTTTCCTTTGAGTCTTTGAGTTAATGTTTTGAGTGGACGTCCAGAACGATGATGTGCTTGTGGAATTCCAGAAACTTCATTATCAAAATATGTTGTAGAGTGATACTGTAACAAGTCAACCAAATCTTGAACAATTAATGGAGGAGTTCCTGCTTCTTTACTTTCTTTTAGTCTCTGATTAACTCTAATGATATCTACCATCTTGTGTGTCAAGTCATCTTCTGATCTAATTCCGGTTTCAAGAATAATTGATGGCCTAACAGTTACTGGTGGTACAGGTAGTGCTTGCAGAATAAACCATTCTGGTCTTGCAGTAATTGGATCATATGATAACAATTCCAAATCTTCATCGAGAATTTGTGAGAATCTTTCTCTGATTGTTATTGGGAGTAGTCTATGCTCACCAATTTCAGTTTTCTCTACAAAGATAGTTGGTTTAGTGAATACTAGTTCGTATTGTGTTTTTCCACAGTGTGGACACTCTTTTGCTTTTTTTGCTTTTTCAATAATTTGCTCTGGAATACGTTTTTGTGAAACTACAGTGTAAGCTGCATGCTTGTCTTTGATTTTTTGGAATGCATTGAGATCCTCTTGAGGAACTTTGAGTCTTGCACAAGAACGACAAGTTGATTGTAATAGTTTGTAAATATTATCAATAAATGCAATGTGTAAAATTGGTTCTGCTAGTTCAATGTGTCCAAAGTGTCCAGGACATCTTGCAGCAGTATTACCACA
>JABDOO010000021.1 GCA_013043295.1 Candidatus Nitrosopumilus sp. | reverse complement strand
TTGTAATCTTTCCATTTGGAGATTTTACCCAATTGGAAAATGTAGTCATTGCACTAAGAGTTCTGATTGCCCCTTCAGCATAGTTGTAATATGGTACATCACCTTCTGCTAGAATTTCTCTATTAGTTATTCCCTCATCTAATCCCATTAGACTTGCAAGCATTGTTTTTTTGTATTTCTTTGACATTTCAACTACAACTTCAGCAAGTTTATCATAATTCAGAGTTCCAGAAGGCGTACACATTGTAATTACAGAGCCTACCTTTGGATGTTTTAGTACACGATCTAAGACATTATGGAATCGGTTAAAATCAGCATCACCTACAATGTCTACTGGATTTCTAGAACTTCCCCAAGGTGGAATTACTTCATCAATCTTTTTTCTAATACTAGTAATTTCTGCCATTTTGAGTTTCATTTTAGAGCATGCGTCAGTAGAAATTATTGCAGGACCACCAGCATTTGAAACAATCACAAGATCACCCGCAGATGGTAATGGTTGTTTTGAAAATGCAGTTGCATAATCAAATAGTTCCTCCATGGTATCAACACGAATGGCACCTGACTGTTTTAGTAGCGCATCATAGATTTCGTCTGAACCCATCAAGGCTCCAGTATGTGACATTGCAGCCTTTGCACCCTCTGGACTGCGTCCAGATTTGAGAACAAGGACTGGTTTTTTGAGTTTTTTAGTAATATTTTTACAAACCTTAAGGAATTCTTGTCCATCTCCCATATCTTCAAGATACATTACAATTACTTTGGTTTGTTTATGATTTGCAAGAATTTTTAGAATATCAACTTCGCTCATTACAGCTTTGTTTCCTAAACTAACAACTGCTGAGAATCCAATTCCTTGAGCACTAGCATCCTCAACTAAAGCTGCACATATTGCACCACTTTGAGAGACAAGTGCAATCTTTCCAGACTTTGGTGTAACTTTAAGAAAAGTAGAATTCATCATTGTTTTTGGATCAAGGTTCATCACACCAAGACAGTTTGGTCCTATGATCTGGATTTTGTATTTTTTTGCAATATCTTTGATTTCTTGTTCACGTTTTGCTCCTTCTTCATCAACTTCTTTGAAGCCTGCAGTGATAATGATAACACCCTTGACTTTTTTCTTTCCACATTCTTCTAAAACTGGTGCAACTAGAGTATTTTTGATAACAATTACTGCAAGATCAATTGATTTTGGAACATCTAAAACAGATTTGTATGCTTTTTTGTAAAAGACTTTATCTCTTGAAGGACTAATTGGATAAACAACACCTTTGAAGCCATTCATAATATTTGATGTAATTGTGGCTCCAACACTTCCTCTCTTATCAGAAGCACCAATCACTGCGATAGATTTTGGTGATAAAATAACAGATTCTGCCATTGTGATTTGATTTTAAGATTTTTGTATAATAAAGTTATTCTCGTAAAATTCTGATCTATGATTTTTAGCTTCCCAGCATTTTTCCTGCCAAATTCTCTTTTCTAGGAACCCAAACAATGGATAATTTAGAAAATTTTCCAATAATTTCCCAGGCTTGACGAGCTAAGTTTCGTAATTCCTCATTATTGATAGCAAATTCATGATTTAGTTGATTTACAGTATTTTTTGAATCACTATAGATAGTTACTTCTTCATTTGATTCAGAATATTTCTCTAGTGCAGCGATTATTGCAAGGTATTCTGCCTGATTATTTGTAAGATCTGATTTTTTTTCATAGAATGATTCTCCTGTTTCTTTAACAAAATAACCAAATCCACTGTTTGTTCCACCAGAACCATCAACGTAAATACTAATTCCCATCTTTATACAACCTAGTTATCTTTACACTTAGATTTAGTACTATCATGTAAATAATTGTAGATATACCCTGTGATAAGATTGATGCCATGTATGGATCGTAGTGTATTGTCAAAAAATAGTATTGTAATGCCCATCTAGCTATAGTGTAAACAATTTCAGCAACTCCTAATGAAGTAATTAATTTTTTTAGATCATGTTTTAATTTTGCAGTATCAGTTTTTCCAGAATCTAATCGATATTTTTTCCTATTATCAAAATAAAATAAACTACTAAAAACTGAAAAATAAATTACATAGTCTGCAATTGTTGTATATGTAGTATTAAGATAATCGGCTTGATCAGATAGCAGTTGTGCAATAATGGCTGAAATTATTATCGATGCTGCAAATGCAATGAGAACATTTTTGTTTAATTTTAGGTATTCTTGAAACACATCATGGAATTTAGTTTGTTACAAATAAACTAAGATTAGTCTAAGGTGATTTTTAAGAATATGATTAATCCGGCAAGTTCTGCTATGCCTACTCCTAGCATGTATGGGAAAATCTCGTGAGAGAAAATTTCTTCCATTGAAAAGTATGCTAAAGCCCCAATTACATTGTGCAGAAATAGCATTCCGGCAACTACAATCATGCCCAAAGGAATCTGTGCTCTAGTTTTTGTGTACATTTTTCCAAAAATGCAGATTAAAATTCCAAGAATTCCCATATTGGCAATTGAAACAATAGATAACACTAGAGAGGTGGATTCCATTTAGTCTAAAACACCTCGTGTATGTTTATTTACTTTTGTCCAGTTTCCCTTCAATTTCTTCAAATGCCTCCATATTGACTTCAAGGTAAGTTGAGATAAAATAGTTAACATTGTATTTTTCTCCAACTTTGCTAATCATGTTATTTTTTTCTAGTACTTTGATATGGTGCTGAATTGCCTTGTAATCAAGACCTAATTCTTTTGCTAGTTGATTTGTATTAAATGGATTTTCCTTTAATTTTGAAATAATTTTTAATCTGTTCAAGCCCCCGCGTGAACCTGCAAAAACAAACCACAATAGTCTTTTTGCATCAGGATCATTGGCCATATGTTATGGGATTCCTTCCCATTTACTACTAAAAGGTATTCTGGGATAAAAAAAGTAGAAACTATAAAAAACATAATCAGTCAAATGTCAATGAACTCAAAATGATGTTAAATTATGATGCACCACTTTATAGACCACCATCAGAAGCAAGGTCATTAATTTTCCAAGTCACTTTAGGTTGCTCATTTAACGAATGTTCATTTTGTGATATGTATAGATCAAAAGAATATTCAGAAAGACCATGGGAAGAGGTTAAGGCAGAAATTGACATGATGGCAAATTATGTACCTGAAACAAGAAGGGTGTTTCTTGCAGATGGTGATGCGCTAAATCTTGATTCTGAATATATGATTAAAATTGTAAAGTATATCAGAGAAAAATTTCAAAACATTGAAAGAATTTCATGTTATGCAATGCCCATGAATATTCTAAAAAAATCTTCTGAGGAGCTAAAGAAGATGAACGAAGCAGGATTGGATATGTTCTATTTGGGAATAGAGAGCGGTTCAGATATAGTTCTAAAAAAAGTTACAAAAGGTGCAATAGCAAAGACAATTATCAAATCAGTAAACAAGGCAAAAGAAGCTGGATATGTAATGTCATGTATGGTGATTTTAGGGTTGGGTGGTAAAAAATATTCCAAAGAACATATCAAAGGAACTGCTGAAGTAATTAGTGCATGTTCTCCAAACTATGTTGGTGCATTAA
>JABDOO010000152.1 GCA_013043295.1 Candidatus Nitrosopumilus sp. | reverse complement strand
CCAAATCCAAGAACTAAACCAACAATAATTGCTCTTCCAAGAGTATGCTCTAATGTTTGCAGATCAAAATGCCCCGCAAGTACTGCCTCAAATAATATGAATGCAATAATTGTCGCTAAAATATCAGTTAGCGCAGATTCAAAACTTAGCATGGATTTGGTCTCTTCTGAAATTTTGATATTTCTTACAAGACCAAAAACAATTGCGGAACTACTTCCACCAACAATTGATCCTAACAAAATACTCTCAAGCCATAACCATCCTAAAGCATAATGAGCCGCAAATGTAATCATGGCAACAGATAGAATGAAACCTAAAATTGCTAATGTTACTGAAAAATGTGCAGTTTTAATTACATGTTTGATATCTAGATTCAACCCTCCATCAAACATGATAATTATTAGTGCAAGTGCGGCAAAGTATGGAACCACTTGAATTACAGCTTCTGGTTGAATTAATCCAAAAACTGGTCCAATAATTACTCCAAGAATCATTAAAAATGCAACATCAGGAATTCCAGTTTTTTTGAAAAATGCTTCACCAGCAACTCCAAGAAAAATTACAACGCCTGCTGCAAGCAAAATAACATGAGCTGAAGCAATTGGTCCATCTTGAATAGATAATGTGCCTATAGAATTTTGTATTTCAGTTAATTTGTCTAAAACTGAACTTGAATCAAAATTTGATAATGGAATAAAATCTTCTATTTGCCCTCTAAACAACTGCAATACCGATAAAATTATTGGATTCATTTATGACTAAAGTATTCTTTTAGAAAAGGAAATTAAATCAGATTTATTTGATAATTTTAGCTCCTTGATTGATTTTAGATACACATTAAATCAACAATGAAAATAGATTTCTTACTTGAGTGCCACAAATCAACTCCGTGCTGATCATGATCAAGTTCGTCGTTTAGAAAAATTAGTATTCAAATGTTCTGATGAACTCTATAAAGGCACAAAAATTCCATTTTCAGACCTAACAAAAATTACCATAGTTATTTCAGAATTTATTGATACTATTCATCACTCTAGAGAAGAAGATTCGTATTTTCCATGTGTTGCAAGCTATGATACTCTAAAGGAAGAAATACGAAAATTTATGATAGAACATGAATTTGGAAGGAATATTGCCAGACAAATATCGCTTCATCTAAAAAGATGGAAAAATGGTGAAGATGCACAAGAACCAGTATCAAGATATTTGAGAACTTACGCTATTTTCCTAAATGATCATCTAAACAAAGAAAACAAATTTTTTGATGACGCAGAAGCCAATGTCTTGTCTAAAGAAGAAGAAATTGAAATGTATGAACAATACAAATCGGTATTTGCAATAGTTAAAAAAGTCGATGAAATGATTGCAGAGATTGATTATTTAGAAAAACAACCTTGGGCTAAAAATTAACGTAAGCTCTTTATGGGTTGTTTTGATATTTTTGTTTATGAAACCTTTTGTTCTTTGGATGACTGGTCTTCCTTGTTCAGGAAAGACTACCATCGTAAAAGACTTGCAAAATGATATTCCAAACTTGGCAATGCTTGATGGAGATGAACTACGAGAATGGTTCTCTCCAAAAGACTTTTCAAAAGCAGGGCGTGATGAGCACAACAAAAAAGTTGCTCATTTGGCAAAGCTTTTGCTTAATCATGGCGTTCCAAGTGTAGTATCTCTAGTTTCTCCGTATTCTGAAAATAGAAAAAATGCTAGAGAGATTATTGATGCCGGCAATCAGTTTGCAGAAGTTTATGTGAAATGTTCACTTGCAAAATGTGAAGAAAGAGATGTCAAAGGCATGTATGCCAAGGCAAGAAAAGGAGAAATCAAGGGTTTTACAGGAATTGATGATCCTTATGAGGCACCTGAAAATGCTGATTTGATAGTTGATACAGAAAATGAACCTCTTTCTGATAGTGCAAATAAAGTAAAGGACTTTCTTAAAGAAAGAAACCTACTCTAATTTTTTAAATTCTTCAATAATTTTATCATGAACTAATCCATTTGTCACCAAAATTCCGTTTTGGTGATAAACCTCTTTGTTGTTGTATGTGATATCATTTCCTAGCATATCTGTCATTTTTCCTCCAGCTTCTGAAATTATACAATATGATGCTGCAGAATCCCACTCTTTCATTTTATTTGTAGTAGTAATGTATGCTTCAGCTTCACCTGAGCTAATTTTCCCTACTTTTAATGAACTACCAATACTTGTAAAATCTTCAATACCTAATTTTTTGATAAATAATTTTTCCTTTTCTGACAAATGATGTCTTGATCCAACTGTTCTACATTTAGAAAGTTCTGAAACTTTGGTCACAGAAATTTTCTCCCATTCATCATTAGAATATCTGAATGCACCACTTCCTTTTTGTGCAACAAATAATGTTTTTTCTGTAGGCCAACCAATCACACCAAGAATTGGTTTTTTATTTTTAATTAATCCAATCATAACTGTAAATTCACCAGTTTTATCAATAAAATCAGAAGTTCCATCAAGTGGATCTACTATCCAAATAGTATCCTGTGATAATCTATTAAGATCATCCTTATCTTCTTCAGATAATATGGGATGATCTGTTTGTGAGAGAATCTCTTTAATGATATTATTACTTTTAATATCTGCCTCTGTAATTGGAGAATCATCACTCTTTGTAAAAGACTCAAAATCTCCTTGATAAATTTCTAAAATTGCTTTACTTGCCATTTCAACAGCCTTGAGAGCAATCTCTAATTCAGGAATTTTATCTGTAATTGGAATATCTTTCAATTGAAAAACCTAAGTTGTTAGTTCTGGTTTTAATGTCCAAGCAACTCCAAGTACAATAAACGGAATTGACATGACTCCAATAATTCCAAGAATAGTATTAAATTGTGATTCTGAAACTTCTGGATTATTCACAATCCATGGAAGTGGCAATGTAACTATTACCCAAATAATTCCTAAAAGTATAAACAATTTAGCTTTTGATTTTCTATCTTTCATCATTTTTCATACTCTTGTGTTGTATTAAATTCATGTGAATTCATTTAATTGATTCTCCTCCATCCACAGCAAGAATTGCCCCTGTAGTCCATGATGCATCATCTGATGCAAAATATAACACTGCTTTTCCGACTTCTTCTGGTTGGCCAATTCTGCCTATTGGGTGATCAGCATTCATGAATTCTTTGTCTTTTTGAGTTTTCAAAAATGGTTTTGTCATATCTGTATCTACTACACCTGGACAAATACAATTTACACGAATCTTATCTTTAGCATATTCTAGTGCCCAACATTTTGTTAGCAAAATTAATGCAGCTTTTGATGCAGAGTACGCATCAGCATTAAATCCTTGATATGCCTTTAATCCTGCGTCTGATGAAATATTAATTATTGAACCTGATGTTTTTTGTAGATACGGAATTGTCTCCTTGGTAAACCTAAACTGTCCAGTAAGATTTACATCCAAAACCTCATTCCATTCATCCTCATCAATATTGTGTAATTCCTTTATTTTTGGAAAAATTCCCGCATTGTTTACTAGAATGTCTATCTTACCAAATTTCTCAATTATTTTATTTACAACATTTTTTACTTCTTCTTTGTTTCTAATGTCAGCTACGATTCCGATTGAATTTGGAATCTCTGATGATGCTTTCTCTAATCTTTCTTGATTTTTTGAAGTTATTATCACCGTTGCTCCATTTTCTGCTAAAATTTTAGCAGTGGCAAAACCTATTCCACGACTTCCTCCTGTTACCAGTGCAACTTTTCCAGATAATTTCAATAGTTTTTAGATAGAAAATCGTAATTTATACTTCAATTAACCCATAATTAGGTATAAAATATTACAAAAAATACTTACTTTTTTTATAATATTTTTCATAAAATTATAAATACTTAAAGTTACTATAGTAGTTAATGTCAATAGATATAATTTCTATCGACTAAAACTGCGTAACCCCGCAGAACGTAAAAGGTAATCAGACATTTAGCATCTGAGAAGGAGAGGAAATCTCTCAAAGTTCTGCA
>JABDOO010000148.1 GCA_013043295.1 Candidatus Nitrosopumilus sp. | reverse complement strand
ATAAAACGAGTAGTTTGTTCATATGAGCAAACTTGTTTTTATCAATTTTAATTTATTTCATATATTATGAAAATCCTTCATATTGAAGATGCTACTGAAATAAGTCGGATTTTTGCAGACATTTTATCAACAAAAAATTATGAATTTGATAGTATTTCCGATGGTAGGGCTGGCTTAGAATTGGCAGTTTACCAAGACTATGATCTAATTTTACTTGATATGTGCATGCCAAAATACAGTGGTGTTGATTTTCTCTTGGATCTGAAACACAGAAGACCTAGTGAGATATCTAAGGTGGTAATTGTTAGTGGACTTGAGATGAATCCCACACAAGAACAAGAATTATTGAATATAGGAATTCGCTCAGTTCTGAGAAAACCCATATCTGTTCAGGGGTTATTGTCAAAAATAGAGCAAGAAGTTTCTCTTTAATTTATTCCCCAACTGACTTTGTTCTTTGGAATTATTTTTAAAAATGGTGCCTCTTCTTCTTTCCATGGATCTTTTCTAACCCATTCAAACTTTGCATGAAAAATATCATACAGTTTTTTAAATTCATCTCCTTTCTCAATAATTTCCGTATCTCCTTGAATACAAATGGCCTTGTGTTCTCCTGATTTGTAAATGTCTATGGTAATTGCAATTTTGGAATTTACTTTGATATTTTTAAATGACCTAGTATCGTAATCGGTTGCAACAATGATGCAATTTTCATTAAATACAAATGATACTGGTTTTACGTGAGGAATATTCTCATGCACAGTTGCCATTCTTGCTTCTTCTATGCTATTTAGAAAATCTTTTTCTTTGAAACTAAATTCAATCAATTAAAAATTCGTTCTCTAATTTCTGGTATGTGCTTGTATACTATGTCTCTTATTTTCATCTGATCTTTTTCGGTAGGTGCTTCAGTCTGTGCACTGAGAATTGCACCCCCCATACCTAGGGCCATTCCCATAACTATTCCATAGACAAACTCTTTTGGATCTTCAACTTTAAGAATTTCTTTATTTTCTTTAATTTCGTCTAAATAAGATGGGATTGTGGAAACTGCTCCATTGATTACTTGAATAATTAATTGCTCAAATTGATCTTCACTCATGATTTTTATCTTATTGATTTCTTAATAAATTTGCACCTAAGATTTTTAATCTCTCTTTTATGATTAATCTTATGTTCACCTTTTTTACAACTAATGAGGCAAATTCTGCATTACCTGATGTAATTAAAAAGTATGAATATTCTCTTGCAAAAAATGCCGAAGTCAAGAAAATAGAACAAGAATTGCAAATTAGTGTATCTACTACCAACTCCTTTGAATCGTATGTTACCCTAAAACAAAAACTAAATTCTGCAATTACGAAATTCTATGAATCAGTTGAAATTCTGGAAAATACAGGTGTTGTTGTAAAAAGTATTGAGCAAGGATTACTTGATTTTCCTGCAAAAAGATTTGATGAAGAAATCTGGTTATGCTGGAAATATGGTGAAACAGAAATAAAGTTCTGGCATGAAAAAGATTCTGGTTTTATGGGTAGAAAACCCCTTGAAGTCAGTGATGATTCTCTAGTTTAAGACTATGAATTGATCTAAAATCATTCCATGTGTTTACCAAATGTTCGCAAAACTCGTCTCTGCATTTGGTACTAAAGCCACAACTGCATCTACTCATTAGGATCTACCTCTGATGTATCTGTTTTTGACCAAATACTATTGAACAATAATGCCTTTGAGTAAATTATAGTTTCAGAATTTGTCCATATGGCTCTCATCTCTTTATTGTTTCCTTCATTTTTGATAAAAAATAGCACTTCATCATCATCTTTGATCAAAAAGCAGAGATTTTCTTTCACAGAAGAACACAATTGTTTAATTTTTGTTTTATCTATATCTTCAAAAATATACTTTGATTTTTTTGAAATTGGCGTTAGTAATTTGTAATCAATTTTATGTTCTTCTAGTGCATCTAAGAAATTTGCATGATAAAATTTCATAAAGTCTTTCTCGGAACCTAAAATTCTGCATTCCTTTTTGGCATTTAGTATCA
>JABDOO010000137.1 GCA_013043295.1 Candidatus Nitrosopumilus sp. | reverse complement strand
GATTTGGCTAATAGATGATTGATGCATTTTTTTAATTGCGTCATGTAGTGTGTTAGTTGGTTTTAGTTTTACAACATCCTTACTACAGAAATCTCCTGCAGTATGAGATGATGATTCTCCTTCTAATTTTGCAAGGCTTTCAAAGATTTTTTTAGCCGTTTCATAGCTTGGTTGGCTCCTGCCTGATTCAATTTGATTAATCATTGATGTACTCACCCCCGTCATTGATGCTAGTTTTTTTTGAGTAATGCCAATTTTTTGTCTTATTTGCTTAATAGAATCAATTCTGGGTAACAATTCATTTACAAATGATTTTGATTGATTTAAAAATTTACCATTAAATATTTTAGAAAATGAAGTGTTTTGATTCTATTTTCTCTTTGTTTTTGCTTTTTTAGGTTGTTCTATTGCTGCTTGTGCTGCTGCAACTATTGCAATGGGAATTCTATGAGGTGATGCACTTACATAACTCAAACCTGCGCCATGACAGAATTTGATTGAATCAGGATCCCCTCCATGTTCCCCACAAATCCCAATTTCCATGTTTGGTCGAAGTCCTCGACCTGCAGCGACTCCGATTTTAATTAAACTGCCAACACCGTTAACATCAATGGATTGAAATGGGTTCCTTTCAAGTAGTTCTTTTTCCATATATTCTGGAAGGAATTTTCCCTCTACATCTTCTCTACTGAAACTAAATGTGCCTTGAGTGAGGTCATTTGTACCAAAACTAAAGAACTCTGCTGTAGTAGCAAGTTCATTTGCAGTAACTGCTGCTCTTACCACTTCAATCATAGTTCCAAAATTAATTTTCAATTTCATTTTATGTTTTGCTTCAGTTTCTTTTTTGATAGAATCATAAATTTTTTTGATATGATTTAATTCTGCTATGCTGCTAATTTGTGGTATCATGATTTGAGGGTGGGCTTTGACTTTTTTCTTTGTTAATTCGACTAAGGCATCAAAGACAGCACGAATTTGCATTTCATAGATTTCTGGATATGTGATTCCCACACGAACTCCTCTATGACCCATCATCGGATTTATTTCTGCTAATTCTCTTGCTCTCTTCAAAACTATTTTTGCCTGATTAATTTCATCTGTGTTTCCATTGGCTTGCAATTTTTGAATCTTTTCAACTAGTTCTTCTGGATTTGGTAAGAATTCATGCAAAGGTGGATCTAATAATCTAATTGTTACTTCATAGCCTTCCATAGCTTTTAGAATTTCAATAAAGTCACTTTTTTGTAATTGACCTAACTTCTTCAATATTTTACTTCGTTCTTCAATATTCTCTGCCATAATCATCTCTACAAACAAGTTAATTCTGTCACTTCCATTGAACATTCTTTCTGTTCTACACAAACCAATTCCTTGACCTCCAAAGGATCTTGCTAACTTTGCACCCTCTGGTGTGTCTGCATTTGCCCTAATTCCTATCTTTTTTGCCTTTTGTGCCCAATTCAAAATTTGCTCAAAGTCTTTAGTAACTTTTGGTTCTACTGTTGGTACCTCTCCAATAAAGACAGTTCCTGCACTGCCATCAATGGTGATTGTATCGCCCCCTTTGATAGTAATCCCATTTGCAGTACATGTGTTATTCTCATAATCGATTTTTAATTCTGGACATCCTACGATGCATGGTTTTCCCATTCCTCTAGAAACAATTGCAGCATGAGATGATTTTCCTCCAAGACTAGTCAAAATACCTTCTGATGAAAAGAATGCGGGAACATCCTCTGGTTTTGTTTCTTTTCTTACTAGGATTACTTTGCTTCCTGAATCTCCTAATTCAATTGCTTTTTTTACATCAAATACTACTATTCCACTTGCAGCACCTGGAGAAGCTGCAATACCTTTTGCTAATTGTTTATAATTTTTAATTTTAGATTCATCCATAGTTCTGTGCAACAATGCTTCTAATTGTTGTGCTGGGATTCTTGTAAGTGCCTTGTTTTTGTCAATTAATTTTTCTTTTACCATATCTACTGATGTTTTTACTAGTGCAGCAGCACTCATTTTTGCAGTTCTTGTTTGCAATAAGTAAAATTTCCCTTGTTCAATAGTAAATTCAATATCTTGAGGTTCTCTGAAATGTTTTTCTAATTTTGTACATGCATTAGTTAATTCCTTGTGTGATTTTGGCATATCTTTTTTTAATAATTCTATACTCTTTCCTGTTCTGACTCCTGCAACGACATCTTCTCCTTGAGCATTAATTAGGTATTCTCCTTCGATTTCTTTTTTACCATTATGACCATTTCTTGTAAATACTACCCCTGTTGCACTATCATCTCCCATATTTCCAAATACCATTGTTACAACATTAACAGCAGTTCCATTTGCGATATCTTTTGTAATGTTATTCTTTTCACGATAAACTATTGCTCTTTCCCCCATCCAACTTTTGAAAACAGCTTCTATTGATAATACTAATTGTTCGTCAGGAGAATCTGGAAATTTTCTCTTAGTATGCTCTTCACATATTTTTTTATACTCTGTTACAATTGTTTTTAGAGATTCCACGTTTAGTTTACTATCGTCAGAAACACCTTGTTTTGTTTTAGCTGTATCTAAGACCTTATCAAATTTTTCATCATTAACCCCAAATACCACTTTTCCAAATAATTGAATAAATCTACGATAAGAGTCCCATGAAAATCTTGGATTCTTTGTTTGCTCTGCAAATCCTTCTACTGTTTTTTCATTTAATCCTAAATTCAAAATTGTATCCATCATTCCTGGCATAGAAATTGCTGCTCCAGATCGAACAGACACTAGTAATGGATTCTTAGTTGAATTCCATTTTTTACCTGTCTTCTTTTCCATTTTTGCAATATTTTTCATTACTGCTGGCATGACGTCTTTTGGAAGTTTTCGATTATTTTCATAATACTTGTTACAAACTTCAGTAGTGATAGTGAATCCTGGTGGAACTGGTAGTTTTAATCGAGTCATCTCGCTTAATCCTGCTCCTTTTCCGCCTAGAAGCATTCTTTTTTTGCTATCTGCTTCTTCGAATGCATATACTGGTTTGTTTTTTACCATGCAAAATTTTGTAAATTATTTGGCTTTTTAAACTAATGCCTTGGCAAATTCAGAAATTACCTTATCCCAGTTTTTTGCTTTAATTATTCCACTGGCCACTAAGATTCCCTCTGACCCCAGCTCTACAGCTTTTGATACATCTTCACCTGAAACTATACCTGCACCACAGAGCAATTTTGTTTTATTTTTTGAATCATTTACTATGCTTGCAGCTTTTGCAATCAATTCTGGTTTTTCTTTTGAAACTGCTTTACC
>JABDOO010000135.1 GCA_013043295.1 Candidatus Nitrosopumilus sp. | reverse complement strand
CATGTCATCAATTTCTATACTGTATGATTCCATCCCCAACACTTTAGCACAAAATGCAATACGACCATCACCTGATCCAATATCAATTACTTGCGGATAACCCAAATCTTGTGCTAGTAATGAACCGATAAATGCTGACATTATCCATGTAGGGGAGAAAGGAGCTTTACTTGAGCTATGCTGAATGCTGTTAAGCCAATATTTGTTAATGTCACCTTCATAAACAATGCAATCAACTGAACCAATTTGTTTTTCAAATGAATTATAGTAAATAGGATTCTTTGATGCAAATTGATGTAATAGTTCTAAATGAGATTCTTTAATTGGAAATAATTTTGATTTTGCTTTTGGAATTACTTCTTGTATCTGGCTTTTACCATCATAGGTTTTAACAAATTCTTTTTTTAATTCAACTAGATTTTTTGCAAGATCCTCAATCATGAGAAATACCATTCTCATATTGTTGAACAAATTCTTTAGTACTCATATTTTGGCGCAGCTCTTCAAAGAGTTTAGCATCTAATTCTGTCTGCTCTTTAGTCTTTTCACCACTTGCAGATTGTAAATTCTTTGTCAATTCATCAATAGTTGCAGATAATTTTTTGAAAATTTTCTGATGAATAACAGAGTCAAATCTTGAAGAGATTAGTTTCTCAGTTTGATGAATTTTATCCATTAAATCAGGCTCAGAATCAGCCTGTGTTTTGAGCATAGTAGCCATTGAGGAGACATTCATGACCTGGTAATATGCCTCTACAATTTCATGAATATTCATATCAGTTTTTGAATCCAATGTATCAAACAAAGTTTCTAGATTTTGGGATTCACTAGAAAACATTTTAGAAATATCATCAGGAGAAGTCATTTAGGAAAATTAAAGTTCAAATTTTTAAAAATGTTAGGGTTATGCTTCTTTTTCAGCCTTGTTGACATAGATGTAATTCATTATCAAACCTGCGATAATTCCACCTACAATTGGACCTACCCAGTACAACCACTGCACTTCCCATAATCCTGCATCGCCTGCAAACAGTGTTGGAGACAAAGATCTTGCTGGATTCATTGATGCACCAGTTAAAGGAACTCCTACCAAGTGAAGTAAGAAGACCATTCCACCAATAACTGCACCATAAACACTCTTTGGGGCTTTCTTGTGAACTGCAGTCATAAAGATTACAGTAACCAAAAAGAATGTCAAAATAATTTCTAGTACCAATCCAGCCATTAGACTACCGCCAAGCAAATCACTTGGTCCACCATGTGCACCCCAGAAAACATCTTTTCCGATTTCAGGGAACAATGCAACTAGAGTTCCGGTTGCAATAATTGCACCAATTATTTGAAATACAATATATCCAATTCCATCTGCAACTCCTATTTTCTTTGTAATGATCATAGGGATTGTTACTGCAGGATTGATGTGTGCACCTGAGATATGTCCGAATGCATAGACCATAAATGCAATTGCTGCACCGTGACCCAAAGATATCATAATAATTGCTTCAATGGATAGTCCTTCTCCAAAAACTGATGCAGCAAGAATTACAGACAATGGTCCAAAGAAGACCAATGCAAATGTGGAAATAGCTTCTGCAAGCCAATTTCTAGGGCTAACCATGAGCAAAAGCCACTTGGATTTCCATATAAAAGATTCGGACACAGAAAGTGATCTAGGCTTAAACTCAAAAAGTAATTAATTACAGAGAAATTCTTTTGAGTACATGGTTTCTGAAGGTGATTCTGTTCCAAAATTTGCAGTAAATGATGCAAATGGTAACAAGGTAAAGTCTAGTGATTTTAAAGGCAAAAAACACGCAATCTACTTTTACCCTAAAGATTTCACTCCTGGATGTACAACAGAGGCAGATGAGTTTTCCAAAGATTACAAAAAATTTCAAAAAGAAGGAATTGAGATTATCGGGGTTAGTCCAGATGATGTTGAATCCCACAAAAAATTCTGTGACAAAATGAATATCAAATATCCACTTTTAGCAGATGTAGATAAAGAGATTTCAAACGCATTTGGTGTTTGGGGCAAGAAAAAATTCATGGGTCGAGAATACATGGGAGTAATGAGAAGTACATTTTTAGTAAATGAGAAAGGAAAGATTTTCAAAATATATCCCAAAGTAAAACCAGCTGGTCATTCTAAAGAAGTACTAGAAGATTTTAAAAATATAAATTAAAATAAAAAAATGGGAAAAAATCTAATTAAGTTTTTTCTTCATTAGACCCAATTGCCTTGCAACAAGTATGGATGCAATGACAGCTGCAATTGTTACAACTACTGCATAAATTAGCATAGGTATTACTGCATCAGCTGTTCCAAAGATTTCTTTGAAAATTGCCTTGATGGCGTCATTCCAAGCTAAAGCTGCAACAAGACCAAATGCGGCAGTTACTAATGCTGAAATTTTATCTACAACCACAATTTTTACTGGAGGCTCTTTTTCTGGTTCACTCATATTTCTATTTCACCTCCAATTTCAAAATGCATAAATGAACAAATTCATCTATGCATATAAACAGAAAAAATCATTTCTGCTAGTGCCAACACCACAATTAATGTTAGTTAATGAAAAATAAGTAAAGAAAAGGTTGTTGAAAGATTAGAAACCTTTTGGTAGTGTACCTTTAGATGTTTTAGGTGCTTCTGGTTCTGCTTCTGGCTTTGGTTCAAAACCTTTTGGTAGTGTACCTCTGCTAGCTGAACTTCGAGCTTTTGCCTCAGCTTCAAGTAATTCTTGAAATGCTTTTTCGTCATCTTTCTTTTGTTGTTCTATTCTTGCCAAATAGTCTGCTTCATAGTCTGCAAGTTTTTCTTGTCTAGATTTTCCATCATCACTGGATGTAGATGGTGGTGGAGCTTGTTGTTGTTGTGTCTCGCCCATACCTTTTGGTAGTGTACCTTTTGCAGGTTTTGGTGGTTCTGGTGTTGGTGGTTGTTGTTCTGCTTGTGCAGCAACGCCTTCAACGGTCATATTGACACCACTGAAACTTCCAAATTTCTTATCAGCAGGATGATATGCAAGTCTAGTTCTGGTTGCATAGTATTGGTTTGAACATGCTGTGTAACCTGTTACCACTGCTTTTTGATCATTCC
>JABDOO010000126.1 GCA_013043295.1 Candidatus Nitrosopumilus sp. | reverse complement strand
AATTTTTGCTGGTAAGTGTGAATAATTTTCTTTGTTTGAAATCTTTTGCTTTAACAGTTTTGATTGGAGTTGTTCCCAACTGGTAAATTTTTCTTGCAATGTCTTTTTCAGTAATAACTCCAATGGGGATCTTTCCATCTACGACCACTACTCTTTTTACTTTCTTTTCTAATAATGTCTGTCTTGTTTTTATCAAAGATGTGTTGGGTTTTACAGTTATTGGCTTTGTAATTAATTCTGTTAATTTTAATTTCTTAGGATCCATAATTTATCTCTGTAAAATTTTCTTAAATACATAATTTACAATATCATTTCTGAATATCATGATTGGTAATTACAATGTGGTCTTTTAATGATATATTGTTATAATCATGTATGACTGATATTGTTCCATTATTTGTGATAGGATTGTCCCCTGATGAGCCTGCAAATGAAATTCTTTCATCAAAATTTAGAGCATCTTTAGAGAAAGTACAACCTGTTATTTCTGATATTATTGAGGCAAAAATCTCTGTAAAATCTCAAAATACTGAGGGCACTAGAACTCACTATGATGTAACTGCTATAGTGAATACTTCTAAAGATCAATTAATTTACACTGAATCTGATTGGGATATTCTAAAAATTGCTGACAGTTTATCTGCAAAACTGGAACGTGAGTTATCCAAAAATGATAATAAACGACAAAGAGAAAGTATTAGGAAAAAGGATGTTTAAGATGTTTCAAAATATTCTTGTCCCTTTTGATCTGTCAACTCAGTCAACAAGAGCATTTAAAATTGCATTAGATATTGCAAAATGTCGAGATTCTAAAATCACTCTTCTTACATGCCTTGAAGGTGATGCTTGGCATCACAAATACTATGATGCAAGAGCTGATTCTGAACTAATTAAAAAACAAAAAAAAGTTTCTCAAAAACATATTGAAAAACTTGAATCCTTAGCCAAAAAAAATAACATATCTGTAAAATCACAAATTCTTACATCCAAATCAGTTGTAAATGATATTGTTAATTATGCAAAATCTAGAAAACATGATTTGATAGTAATTGGCTCTCATGGTAGAACTGGTTTTGATAAGTTACTTTTAGGCAGTGTTGCAAACGGTGTGTCACAAAAAACTTTATGCCCTGTCTTAATTGTCAAATAATTGAGATGTATGACAATTGATTTCAATTGTTGGTAGTGGTCGTGTTGGATCATCAATTGCATTTCTATGTGTTGCAAATGGTGTAGATGATGTTCTACTAGTAAATCGAGATAAAAAGAAAGCACTTGGTGAAGCACTAGATATTGCTAGTGCAATTCCTGCAAACTCAAATTTCTCTATTAGAGGAACAGATGACTACTCTGAAATGATTGGTTCCAACATTGTTGTGATTGCTGCAAGTGTTGGATCCTATAAAAAAGATAGAACCGAGACTATGGAATTACAGGTAAAAATGATTAAAGATATTGCAAAACAAGTAAAGCAATGCTGTCCCTCCGCAATAATTTTAATAATTTCAAACCCTCTTGATGTTTTAACTTATTTTTTTCAAAAGGAAACACATCTTTCAAGATTTAAAGTCATTGGAATTGCATCAAATCTCGACACTAGTAGATTCCGCTATTATATCTCTGAAACACTGTCTGTTCCACAATCTTCCATTTCTCATGCCCTTGTTTTAGGTGAACATGGAGACTCGATGGTTCCTATTTTTTCTCGAGTCAAGGTTGGAGGTAATCCTCTTTTTTCAATGATTGATAATAGAGATTCCATAACTAGTAATGTTAGAAATTATTGGAAAAAACTACGAAATTATAAGAGTAGATCTCAATTTGGCATTGCAAAAAATACTTTTGATGTGATTAACTCAATTTTACAGAAAAAGGAAATCCACATTCCTGCATCTATAGTTCTTGACGGTGAATATGGAGAGCGAGATGTTGCTATGGGTGTGCCTGTAAAAATTAATCAAAACGGTGTATTTGAAATAGAAAAAATTAAACTTGATGATGTTGAAATGTCATCCCTCAAAAAGTCATCTGCAAAGATTTCTAATGATATTAAATCCCTTCATGTATGATTTGTTAATTCATTAAGATATTCTTGATGTTTTTTACACAGATTTTTATTTTCAATCTGTGAATAAAATAGATCCTTTTGCCAATGTGCGTTATACAGTCTACATTCTTTATTTTCACAAAATGCATCACCTGTTTCAAAATACATGACTGCTTGTAGAAGATACCCTTCAATGACTTCTGATAGTCTAAAATCATTATACTCTAAAAATTCCCCTTTGTATTTTTCTTTGATTTCCTGAATTTTTTCTTTATTGAAATTTGTCATCAAATCAAGATAGTATTGTTTTGGTTTTGCGGGTGCTTCAATTATGCCTGTAGTTGATATTATTGTTGGATTTGAACTGATCAAGGCTCTTGCATGGTATCTGAAATCAGTTTCATCAAACGTACATGTTAGTTTGTTTGTAAAGACAATATGTAATGTGTCTTCTTTGTGTTTATCTTTTAAAAGAAATTCAGATACTATTTTTTGAAATTCAAATCCATCATACAGAATCATTTCCTCTTTGTTTGACATGTCTGTGTTTTGAGTTTCTATTTGGATTTCTTCAATTGTAGGTGTGTGAATTTTGAATGGTTTTTTTAAATCAAAAATTCTTGTACTTGCTATTTTTCTATACATATCTTCATTTGAGTTTTCAAAAAAATTCCCTCTAATCTCTGTTTTAACTTGAAATGTATTTTCGATAAATTTTGCTAACTGTTCTAATTGTATTTGAGGTACTGTGGGGTCATCATATAGAATAATTTTAGATGTTTTCAATATCAAAACTTGTGGGCTTTGATTGCTTATCTTTCTAACTCTTTGATTTTTTCTGCTGCTATCTCGGCTGCTCTCTTGCCTGAGAATAACATTGATCCAAATGTTGGTCCCATTCTTGCTAGACCATGTGTCTCTGTAACTGACATTCCAGCTGCAACAAGTCCTGGATATATTTCACCAGTTTTGTGAACAACATGTTCTTCTCCATCATTAACAAACATTGGTTCCATTCCTTTCCATTTTGCTAGTCCTCTATCAACTAGTCTTTTTACTGCAACTGAATCATGACCTGAGGCATCAATAATTATTTTAGCTTCAAATGCAACTGGATCAACACATGTAATGTTTCGTGGTAATGCTGATACTGGCATCCAGTTAACAACTATTCCTGCAACTCTTCCATTTTTCAAAACTAAATCATCAAATTTTGTGAGTTGTAGGAACTTTACTCCCGCATCACATGCTGCAGAAATTAATTTTGAAACTGCATGTGGGCCTGGTGTCAAATACAATCCCTCTTGAACTTTTTTGTATGGTACTCCAAGCTCGTCCCAAATTTTTTGGGCAGGTTCTCTAACTGTTACTGGATTCATCATGTATCCTCCTAACCAATAACCTCCTCCAAGGTAGTTGTTTTGTTCAATAACTAAAACTTTGTAACCCATGTTTGAAAGCTCTCTACTTGCAGTTAATCCTGCAGGACCTGCACCGATAATAATTACATCTGATTCGGCTCTGTCAACTAAAACATCATGAAATTCATTTGCAATTGCTCGTGTAATCTCAACTTCACGTACGTCGGTGAAAATTTTATCTGATTGTTCTGCAACAGTAGCTTCTTGCATGAGGATGTAGCATTTTCTGAACAATTAATACTTTCCCACATATTTTTTCAAAAAATTAGGTGCTACTAACGCTTTTCATTCTTTACATCCTGCATAGAAATAGGAAAATTTTGTACTCTAAGGAAATTATCTCTCCTAAAAACTCCAAATATCAAAAATTTATATCCAAACTAAAAGAAATTTCTTTGTATTGACCGTATCTGATCTAAAACAGTCTTCTCCAGATTCTGTAAAATCTAAAATTAATTGGGGCAGAATTGAAGAGGCAGATAACTTTGCTAAAACTGTAAAGATGTTCCGTCAGGGAAAATATGATGAAGATAGTTTCAGGAGATTTAGACTTCAACATGGTGCATATGGAACTCGAATGACTGGTGACTATGCAATGGTGCGTATCAAACTACCTGCAGGAGAAGTTTATCCTGATCAAATTGAAAAAATATCTCAATTAAGTGAACAATACTCTATTGGCAGTGCACACTTTTCAACTCGTGAAAATATCCAACTCCACTGGGTAATTTTAGAAGATGTTTCAGAAATATTTAGAGGCCTGGCTGAAGTTGGATTAACCTCTAGAGAAGCTTGTGGAAACTCTGTTAGAAATGTAATGTGTAGTCCATTATCTGGTGTTTGCCCTGATGAAGAATTTGATTCAACCCCTTATGCCCTTGCTACCGCTCGATTCTTTTTGAGAAACCCTATGGCTCAAAACCTTCCACGTAAATTCAAATTCAATTTTACTTGTTGTGAAAAACATGGAATGGTAAGAATGGTGGATGTCGGATTAATTCCACAAATTAGGGATGTGGACGGTTCACCACAAAAAGGTTTTAAAATATTCCTTGGTGGTGGATTAGGAAATAAATCATATGTAGGACATCAATTAGAAGACTTTACTCCAGAAGAAGATTTACTTTACACATCAATTGCTGTAGTGAGAATCTTTGATAGACTAGGTGATAGAAAAAATCTTGCACGAAACAGAATGCGCTATCTTGTAAATGATATGGGTTGGGAGAATTTCCAAAACCTTGTACTAAAAGAAAGAGCAATAGTTCGTGCTACCCAATCAGTTATCACACAGTTAGATGTTGATCATACTCCTAATGTCATAAAGCGACCTATTCGAATCTCTGATGAAAGTGGTAGTGACAGTACGCCAGATGGTTATGCAAGATGGCTCAAAACAAATACTGTTAAACAAACTCAAGCCGATTATCGTTCGGTCTTTCTTACCCTTGAGGCAGGCGATATCACTTCTAGCCAACTTTCTGCATTAGCTGATATTATTCGAAACTTTTCTTCAGAAGGTAAGGCTAGATCTGGATTTTCACAAAATATTGCACTCAGATATGTCCATGAGGATGATTTGCCAAAATTATACTCTAAACTCCTAGAGGCTGGATTGGCAAAATCTGGCGCCCTGACTATGACTGCTCCGATTGGATGTTCGGGAACCACCTCTTGTAATTTAGCATTAACAAATTCTCATAGATTGGCAAAAGAAATCCAGAGAAAATTCCTTGAATTAAAGTTAGATGAGGATGATGATCTTAGTGATTCTTCAATTAAGATTAGTGGTTGTCCAAATTCATGTGGACAACATGGTATTGCAACCATCGGATTCTTTGGGGGTGGAGGACGTGTTGGCAAAGACATGTATGCCAATTATCAAATGTCCTTAGGTGGACGTTCAGATGGGGATACAATGTTGGGACAAACCATTCAGAGAGTTCCTGCTAAACGAGTAATTCCTGTAATCCTCAAAATTATTGAGATATTCAAAGAAAATAAAAAACCTGATGACACTCTAAAATCTTGGATTCATAGAGTAGTTAATGGAAATGAAGATTCTCAAATAAAATCCATTGCTGACATTAAAAAAATATTGGAACCCTTAGTTGTCCCTCCAACAATTGAAGAAGATCCTGACTTTTACTTGGATTATGGAAGTGATACCAGTTATCACACCAAAACCGGAAAGGGTGAATGTGCTGCTTGACAGAATCAGATAAGATCACAACTGATGTAGATTCTTTACGTTCAGAAATTCGAGATAAAAGTGTAAGAGTAATTGACGTAAGACGAGAGGCAGATTATAAACAAGATCATATCCCAACTTCTGTAAACTTGCCCTTGGCTAATCTTTTATCTGATGATAGCCCTGAACGAGTTTTGAAACTTGTAAACTCTATGGGAATTGATGATGAGACACCTGTTGTAGTTTATGATGATACTTTTGGAGCATTGGCATCTAGAGTAGCTTGGACATTAGAATATTTGGGGCATTCTGATGTGACCCTGCTTGAATCAACATATGGTCATTGGAAATCTTTGGGATTAGAAAATGATTCAACTGTTCCTGAGATTCAAGCTAAAGAGCATTCACTAAAACTTCAACCTGACATTTTGGCTACCTCTGACTATTTGGAGACGGCAAAAAGCCGGGATGATGTAATTCTAATCGATAATAGGGAAAGACTGAATTTTCTTGAACAACACATTCCTGGGGCAATTAGCCTGCCTTATCGAACTTTGGCATCAAATGATAAAATTTTACGCCCAAAAGAGGACATGAAGCGATTATTAGATAACCGTGGAGTCACTGGAAATTCTGAAATTATCACCTATTGTGGTAGTGTGGGCACTCTCTCTGGTTTGGCATACTATGCTCTAAAATCTGCTGGCTTGCCAAATGCAAAACTGTATGTTCGCTCTTTCAAGGAATGGAAGAACCTTCAAAAACCTACTGAAAAACAAGAAGATGCTAGTTACTGGGACTTGTCTGCAGAATAATTAAGAAATTTCACTTCGAAGCTTTTTTGTCACTGTGCCTTCAATATTATCAAACAACACAATCATCTTCTCTTTATTGTCAATCAAGTAATCTACTCCTCTATCTTTTAATCTAATTTTCCATAATCTAATCTCTCTGTGTTCATCAAAGAAATTCTCAATCATTTGTTCACCTGATTTCTTTGGGTCGATGAAAACATCAAAAATTTCTATTGTTTTATCTATATCTTCTTCTTCAATTGCTTCCTTGACTGATTGAATAGCTTGGCTGAGCTCTTTCAAATTTTTAACTGGCTTTGGTAATGTCTTTTTAGTAATTCCAAACAATCCTTTCTTCTCTTTACCAATTTTTTCTGCAATGTTGTCTGCAAGATCATAAATTGGAATCTTACTTAACCCATCTCGTTTTTCATTCTGAACAATCAATCCTTTCTCTAATAATTTCTTAAGAGCTGTCTCTGCATCAATTTTATCTAGAAATGTTGTCCATACAATAGCTCCTAGTGTGTGGTATCCTTGTCTGACTGATTCTAAAACTACAACTTCTTGAATTCTTTTGAAACCTTCTTCAATTCTTACATTCATGAAGTCTTTGTCTCTGATAGATTTTCTAGCATTCTTCACATCAATCTCTATTGAACGTTTTAGAGATTCTAATGCTTCTGGTACTTGGTTGAGTAATGATAAGAAACATGCTTGATTATACCATGCCATCCCATATGTTGGATCTGATTCTATAGCTTTTTGAGCAGAATCAAGTGCCTTGGCATAATTTTTTTGTTCATAATGTACTAATCCCTTTAGATTCCAAGCTTCTGGATTTGTTACATCAATTTCTAGAATTTTATCATATACTTTCAATGCTTCTGCATGTTCATCAAGATGGAATCTTGCATATCCTATCTTCATTAAAGTTTCAACATTATCTGGTTCAATTCTTAATGCCTGCTCAAAAATTTCAATGGCTTCTTCTAATTTTTCATCTGCCATCAAATTGACGCCTTTTTTAAATAATTTTTTACGATTATAATCTACATCTACTAGACTTCGTTCTCTAGGAATTGTCTTGTCTTCCTTTGGTTTCTCAGCCTCTTTTGATTTTCTACCAAATGGTTTCTTCACAGCTCATTATCACGTTTAATCTAGATAAATACCAACCTTAATTGCGCCTATCGCAGGTAAGCCTATACTTGAACTAGGTTCAAGCGATCTAAATACAGAAATACTTGAAATATACACAAACGATTGTGTCATCTCAGCCACGATTAGAGATTCAAGGACAGGCACCTTTCAAGCAATCCGGTGTATATGAAGCTCAAATTGCAATTACTGATAGTAAACCCACTGATGATGCAATAAGATCTAAACAATTTTCATCTTTATGGAGAGGAAATTTCCATCTTAGAGTAAAAGATGGATTGTTTTCTGAGACACTAGGTTCTCCGTCAAACCCTTTACCTTCTTCTATTTCTAATCTTGATACAATTTGGATTGTTGTAACTGATTTATTTTCTTCATTACATACTGTGTTTGATGTTCCATTAGCAAAGTCATCATCAAAATCTGAAACAAAATCTGAAAGAACAATTGAAACAAAACCTGAAACAATTTCTGATAGTCCAAAACCTAAACGTAGTTCAAAAACAAATGCTGGCGGTTCTGCTGGTCCACCTGGTGACAAAGGTCCTGCTGGTCCTCCAGGAAAACAAGGTCCAACAGGAAATAAAGGACCTGATGGACCCACTGGTCCACCTGGTGACAAAGGAGCAACTGGTGACAAAGGTCCTGCCGGTGACAAAGGAATTTCTGGAGATAGAGGATTAACTGGCGATAAAGGAATTACTGGAGATAAAGGAGATAAAGGTGACAAAGGAATTAACGGTCCACCTGGTGACAAAGGAGAAAAAGGACCAACTGGTCCTATTGGAGAAAAAGGACTTTCTGGATTAAAAGGAGCAACTGGTGACAAAGGAGAAAAAGGTCCTACTGGTCCTATTGGAGAAAAAGGAGCAACTGGATTAAGAGGTGTTCCTGGTGACAAAGGTGATGATGGTCCCCAAGGTGTATCTGGCGATAAAGGATTAACTGGTCCGACTGGTCCTCCAGGAGAAAAAGGTCCAACTGGATTGGCCGGTGTTCAAGGAGAAAAAGGAATTCAAGGTGGCCCTGGCCCTATTGGAGAAAAAGGTCCAGTGGGTTCTCCTGGTGACAAAGGTCCGCTAGGTCCACCTGGTCCACTTGGTGATAAAGGATTAACTGGTCCAACAGGTCCACTTGGTGATAAAGGAATTAACGGTCCACCTGGACCAATGGGAGAAAAAGGAAACAAAGGTGTTGAAGGTCCTATTGGAGAAAAAGGTCCACAAGGTCCACAAGGTCCAGCTGGTTCTAAAGGATTAACTGGAGTTCCAGGTCCACAAGGAGAAAAAGGTGACAAAGGTTCTGTTGGTCCTATTGGAGAAAAAGGACAAACTGGTCCTATTGGAGCTCCTGGAGAAAAAGGCCCACAAGGTCCACAAGGTTCACAAGGTGAACGAGGAACCACTGGTCCATCTGGAGAAAAAGGTCCACAAGGTCCACAAGGAATTCAAGGTCCACAAGGTGAACGTGGTCCAACTGGTCCAATTGGTTCAATAGGTGAGCAAGGTCCTGTAGGTGGACAAGGTCCCGTAGGCCCTGCAGGTCCAAGAGGTCCACCAGGTCCACCTGGAGAAAAAGGCCCATCAGGTGGAATGTCTGCAGAACAAAAAGCAATCTTTAAAGATTTACTAGAAATACTTACAGCCAAAGATATCATCACAACTGAAGAACAGATCAAGTTGATGAGCTATCTTTACTAGAAATTCAATTCTAAAAATAAACCACTACAGTTTACTCTAGGAATGTTAGAAAAATGAAAACAATCCGCCGTCTTTTTGACGATTGTTAGTTAACTGACGATCTTATCGTCTTTTTGCTGCTTTTCTCTTTGGAGCGGCTCTGCGTTTTGCAGCTTTACGTTTAGGTGCTGCTTTTCTTTTTGCGGCCTTTCTCTTTGGAGCTGCTTTTCTTGCAGTTCTTTTTACTGCTTTCTTAGCTTTAGTTGCAGTTCTTTTTACTGCTTTCTTAACAGTACGTTTTGCTTTTGCAGCTTTTCTTTTTGTAGCCATTATAGAATCCGCATTTTCATTGTTTTTCAGTGGTTAAACTAAAGAAATTTACACAAACTGATTACAATTTCTCGAGTAATTTTTTTCTAATTTTTTCTTTTGATCGTTAATATTTTGATATCATGCTAGTTTAATCTTAAATTTTAATTTTGTATGAAATATTTTCAAGCATAATCAAATTTTGTGCGTGCATATTCTATTTTTTCAAAATTAATTTTGGAAATTTGTAATTATAACATTTTAATTTTCTTTTAATTTTTGTTTATTGATCTATTTTCATTGGATTCCACGTTGTTTGATGATAGTTAACACATCTTCATCAAGCAGTACATGATTTAATCCAACTCTTTGTCCTCCAAATTTTACACTCTTTCCCCAAACTAAACCATATCTGAACTCTCTTCGTAACCTGCGATGAAGTTTATTACAAATGTCTTCTACAGTGTCTCCTTCTCTTGCAATAAATGGTTCTTTGAAATCTGTTTCACCACCTTTAGGCCGCATGTATATTCGAATGAATTTTAATTTTTCATAAATTTTTTCTTTCAGTAATTCGATATTTGTATCTGAATTTGCAGATACTTCAATTACATCTGATTTAATTTTTGTTTTTAAATCCTTTAGAAATTCTTCATCTACCAAATCAATTTTGTTTAGAATTGTAAGAGCTTTTGAGTAACTGATATTTCCTGCAATATGATCTGCTAATTGCTCTGATGTAATGTCTTCTCTAATTACAACTCTGGCACTAACTAAACCGTAAAGGTGTAAAATGTCCTTGAGATGTTTCTCTGTAATTTTTGTTAACTTTACTTGTTGTGCAACTGCGATACCTCCCATTGATGCTTTTTCAATAGTAATGTTTGGGGGTAATTGGTTTAATCTGATTCCAATGTTTCCTAATTCTGTAGTAAGAACATCTTCGTGATAGGGCTGAAATACGTCCAAAACCAATAATACTAAATCTGCAGTTCTTGCAACTGATAAGATTCTTTTTCCTAACCCTTTACCTGTAGATGCACCTTTGATAATACCTGGCAAATCCAATACTTGGATTTTGGCACCTCTATAATCCATCATTCCTGGTACTACTGTTAACGTTGTAAATTGAAAAGCACCTACAGTTGATTTGGCACCAGTCATTTTGTTTAG
>JABDOO010000124.1 GCA_013043295.1 Candidatus Nitrosopumilus sp. | reverse complement strand
AGAATGCTCAGAGAAGCATCTATTTATGAATCAAAACCCGGTCACTATAACCGAGTATGAACATAGAGAAACTTAAACTTGCTAAACCTGCAATTGAATTTCTAAAATCTGAAGGCTATTCAAAATTATATCCTCCTCAATCCGATAGTGTAAAGGCTGGCTTACTAGAAGGGAAGAGTATTTTGGTATCAGCCCCCACTGCTAGCGGAAAGACTTTGATTGCAATGCTTGCAATGCTAAGTTACATTTCAAATAACAAGGGTAAGGTAATTTATCTTAGCCCTCTCCGAGCATTGGCTGCTGAAAAATTTACTGAATTTAAAAAATTAGAAAAAGTTGCAATAGGAAATAAAGTTAAAGTTGCAATCTCAACAGGCGATTTTGAAAACATTGAAAAAAATCTAGAGAAAAGTAATTTGTTAATTCTAACAAATGAAAAAATGGATTCAATTATTAGACATGGAGCAGAATGGGTTGATGATATTGGTCTAGTAATTTCAGATGAAGTTCATTTGATAGGAGATGAAAGCAGAGGTCCAACACTTGAAATGATTCTTACACAACTCAAAATATTAGAAACAAATCCTCAGATTGTAGGTCTAAGTGCAACAATTACAAATTCTGATGAGATTGCAGATTGGCTAGAATGTAAACTGGTAAAAAATGACTGGAGACCTGTTCCCCTATCTGAAGGTGTATGTGATGAAGGTATAGTTACCATGAGTGATGGCAAAACCTTTGAAGTTGAGCGTAGTTTGAGGGGAACTCCTATTGATTTAGGCGTGCAATCAGTCCAACAGGGAGGTCAATCTCTAGTATTTGCAGAAACTAGAACTCGTTCAAAATCTTTAGCAACAAAGGCAGCAGATACAATCTCGCAAATTTTAGAAAAAAAAGAAATTTCCGAACTAGAAAAAATATCAAAAAAAATACTAGCCGAAAATGAACATACAGAAATTGTGAAAACTTTGGCTACCCTTGTAAAGAAAGGAGTTGCATTTCATCATGCAGGACTTAACCAAAAATGTAGAGAAGCAGTAGAGCAAGAATTTCGTAAAGGTGTAATCAAATTATTATCATCAACTCCAACTCTGGCTGCAGGCGTTAATCTCCCTGCAAGACGAGTTGTAATTTCTAACATCAATAGGTATAATGCTAAAGTTGGAGCAAACAGACCAATTAGTATTTTAGAATACAAGCAACTTTGTGGAAGAGCTGGACGTCCACAGTATGATAAATATGGCGAGGCAATAATAGTTGGAAATGGTAATACTGAAGATCTAATTGAATATTACATTAATGGAGAACCTGAACCAATTGAATCTAAAATCACCGATGATAGATCATTACGAACTCATATTCTAAGTGTTATAGTTACGCATCCTGGAATTAAAAAAGAAGAGATTCTTGAATTCTTTTTACAAACACTAGGTGGATTACAATCAAGAAAGCCTACAATAAAATTTGCAATTGATATCTCTCTGCGTTTCCTTTCAAGCAAGTTTCTAATTATTAAAAAAGGTGAAAGATACGCTGCAACTGAATTTGGAAAAAAGACATCAATGCTGTATATTGATCCATTAACTGCTACATACTTTAGAGATTCAATTGAAAATGTTTCAGAAGAAGGAAAACATACTTTTGGATTTTTACATCTTATTACAAACTGTGAGGAATTTTTCCCAAAATTCTCCCTTCGACAAAAAGACTATGAAACTGCCAGTTTGATGATAGAGAATAATAAATCACAACTACTTGAACCCATTTCAGAATATGATTGCTCAAGGAGTCTTTTGGCTTTACAATCTTGGATTACTGAATCTACAGAATTATCCCTCTCTGATAGCCTCGGAATAGAGTCTGGAGACATGCACAGAATGACTGAGAATGCCAATTGGCTTTCTTACTGTCTAAGGGAGATTTCAAAACACGTTGATAGACCAGATTTGCTCGAGGAATTAGGTGACCTGAGAAATAGAGTAGTTTATGGAATTCGAGAGGAATTACTTGATCTGGTAAGAGTCAAAGGTATTGGAAGAGTTAGAGCCAGAATTCTCTTCAAGCATGGAATAAAGAACTTGGATGATTTGAGGAAGATTCCTGTAAATAAATTAGGAGAAATTGATAAAATTGGTTCAACCATTGCGGATAACATAAAGGCAGAGTTACGAAGGGTTAGATAATTGATTGATTTACTAATTCCAGCTATAATTTCTTGCATTGTTGCATTTCTTGTTGTATTTGTAATGACTCCACCTCTAATCAAAATTTTAGAAAAAAGAAATTTTGCAGTAAAAGACATGAACAAAAAAGAAGATGTAATGGTTGTAAGACCAGGCGGTCCAGCAATTATTACAGGAATTATTGCATCTGAAATCGTTCTTTATGCATTTTTACAAATGAATGAAATCCTTGCAATTGTTATTACAACAACTGCAGCATTTCTAATTGGATACGTTGATGATAGAAAAGTAATGGGTGGATGGTTTAAGCCAGTTGCATTGGCAATAGCTGCAATTCCAATTATTGCACTGGGTGCATATGATTCAGATCTTGCATTTCCATTATTTGGGACAGTACAGATTCCTGCACTATACTTTGCATTGATAATTTTCATGATTCCAATTACTGGAAATACAATCAACTCTATTGATGTTCTAAATGGTGTTGCAAGTGGTTTTATGGTGATTGCTAGTTTTTCATTATCGATTTGCTTGTTTATTGTTCAAAATTATGAAATTGCAATAGTTAGTTTACCGCTTGGATTTGTTTCACTAGCATTTTACAAGTATCATAAAATTCCAAGTAAGATTTTTCCTGGAGATTCTGGTGCACTAACATTAGGTGCAATGTATGGCTCTATTGCAATTGTGGGTGGCGTAGAAATTATTGCTGCAGTTGCACTACTGCCTGCTGTAATCAATTCATTTTTGTTCCTATCAAGCGTAAAACGAATTGTAGAGCACAGGGAAATCAAGGGAAAACCAGTTGATCATACTGAAGATTTTAGATTAAAGGCCACAAATGATAGAAAAGCTCCTGTCACTTTGGTGAGATTAATTCTTGCTGGAGGACCAATGACAGAAAAACAAGTCGGATTTGCGATTTTCAAATTAGCAATATTTTCGGGAGTCTTGGCAATAATTACTGCATTTATGATGGGAGTCACACTATGAAGTCTGGTCTATTTGGATTTTTGTTTGCAATGTGGGCTTTGATCATTGTTGGAGGGGGAATTATAGTTACACTTCTTGGACCCATTTCAATTTCTGGATTTGGAGACTTGGATTGGTTTATTGCATCTGTGATTAAAGCAGTAATTGCTATAGTTTTAGTTGTGATTTGGATTTTAATTTTATCAAAATTGAAAAACTTTATCTTCAAAAAAGAAATTAATCTTTAACTTTCTATCCACTGTTTTCTCTTTTTGTCATATTCTTCTCTACTATATCTAATAGAAGCTGGGGAACCCATCACTACAGAATTTTCTGGTACATCTCTTGTTACAATTGCTCCCATTGCAACTACACTATTTTTTCCAATTCTAACTCCTGCTTTGATTACTGCACGAGCACCAACTATTGCATTATCCTCAATTGTTACCCCTACCATTTTATCACACATTGGATATGGATCGTTTGTTAAAACTGCAGCCGGTCCAATGAATACATTTTTTCCAATTCTTGAAAGAGGTGGAATGTATGCTTGACCTTCAATCTTTGTGTTCTCGCCGATTTTTACGTCATAATCAATATGTGCTAAAGATCCAATTTTTACATTATCCCCAATCTCTACATTATCACCAACATATGTAAAATGCCAAATCTGCACATTATCCCCAATCTTTGCTTTTTCTGAAATATGATTAATTGCCATTATCTCACAAATGCCATGGATTTGCCTTTGTAATAATTTTTTCAGGTAATTGATCCTTGAAGTTTTTTAGAAATTCCATCTCTTGTTTTTTATCTCGTAACTCATCAGGTAACATAATCGGAATCTCTTCAATAATTGGATAAAATCTAGAACACTTTGGGCAAAAAATGGCTCCTTCAGATACAATATTCTCTTTTTCCTTTATTTCAAATAATTCTAAAGGATGATTCTTGTCTATTGGACATGCCAAAATATCCATCATTGTTTTATTCATTTTAGATCCAGATAGATAGGAATTCCCTTTTGACTAGATAAAAGTGCTGCCTCAGCAATTTTTGTTACATTAACTGCTTGTTGTGCTTTTACAATTTGCTCATTTTCACCTTTAATTGCACCAAGGAAACTTTGAATTTCTAATAATAATGGCTCTTGTTTTTCGTTTTGAACAGTTTCAGCATCTTCATTTTTTTCCACAGTTATTTCTTGACTGATAAAATCTGATGAAATTATTGCATCAGTACATACAGCACTAAACTTTCTGACTTTTTTTGGTGTAATCCAATTCGATGAAATAATTGCAACTTTATCATTTTTGTATCCTAGCATTATGCTTGCAAAATCTTCATGTTCATGTTTTATCTTTCCTGCTCTTGCAAATACAACTTGAGGCATATCATCAAATAACCAATTTGCAGTATCGATATCGTGAACTGATGTATCATAAATTATCCCAACATCTTTGATGTGTAGAGGCATTCTATTTTCTCTATGAAATTCAAGCATTACTAAATCCCCATACGTTTTATCCTTAACCATTTTCTTTACAACATCAACTGCAGGATTGAATCGCTCAATATATCCACAAGTTAGAATTACTTTATTTTTTTCTGCAAGTCTTGCAAGAGTTTCTCCATCTTCAGATTTGTATGTCATTGGTTTTTCTACAAAAACATGTTTTTTTGCTTCTAACAATTTTTTTGCAATTGCAGTATGCGTTGATGTTGGTGTCACTACAAAAGCTCCATCAAATTCTTCAGATTCAAATAATTTATCTAGTGAATCGTAATGATTTACTGAATATTTTTCTCCATATTCTTTACTTTTTTGAGTATCTGCATCACAAACCGCAGCAAGAACCCCTAATTGGGATAAAATTCTAGTATGATTTTTCCCCCATCCACCAGTACCAATTTGGACAATTTTCATCTAGTATACCTCAGTTAACCAATGAGAATAGTCATCATTTTTACTCATTACTATCTCGGTATATTCTTGCATCATTTTCTTTGTAATGTCTCCTGGTTTTCCATTTCCAATTTTCTTTGAATCCATTTTAATAATTGGAGTTATCTCAGCAGCAGTTCCCGTTAGAAAAATTTCATCTGAAATGATTAATTCACTTCTTGTAATTTCCCGCTCAACAACATCAATATCCAAATCTTTTCCAATTTTTAAAATTGCATCACGTGTTATTCCCTCTAGCGCTGATGATGCAAGTGACGGCGTTATTAATTGACCATTTCTTACAATGAAGATATTCTCCCCTGGGGCTTCACTGACATTCCCATTATGATCAAGCAGAATTGCTTCATCAAAACCATTTTGTTTGGCTTCTTGTGTGGCAATAATCGAATTTAGATAATTTCCACCCATCTTTGCTTGTGGTGGTGTAGACATGTCTGAGAATTTTCGCCAAGATACAACTCCTGCGGTAATTCCATTTTTGTTAAACAAGTCTCCAAAGGGAAATGTAAAGATTGCAACACTTGTAGGAGCTTTTTCAGTTACATGCAAATTGATTCCATAATCTCCTACAAAATAAAACGGTCTGATATAGCAAGATTTTTTTATTTTATTTTTTTTACAAATACCAATAATTGCACTTGTAATTTCTTGATCTGAAAAATTTAGTGATATGTTGTAAAATTGCCCTGATCTTCTAAATCGTTTAACGTGCTCATCTAATCTAAACACGTTTAAATTTTTCCCATTCCAATATGCTCTGATTCCCTCAAAAATTGATGTTCCATAGTGAATTGCATGTGTTGTGATTGGAACTTGAGCTTTTTCAGTAGCAACATACTTTCCATCAAACCATACATATTTTGACAATGGAAGTTTCATAGAAAACTTTTAGCTGTTGTGTATTAATCTATTTTGAATTTTTTATTTGGAATATCCTTCTTTAGGAAATTTCATTCCTACAATTCTTGTAGTTTGATCTTCCTCATTGGCATATTTTTCAACCGTTTTCCATTCATCCTCAATAATCTTGACTATGTTTTCTGGAACATCCTCAATCCATGATGATTTCTCCCCAAGTGCTGCATCATACATTTTTTCTTTAACTGATGTAGCAGAAAGTGATTTCCTTTCTCCAATTTTTGGTTTTAGCCTATACATTTTCAACATGTAGCCTTCAGCTTTGTCTCCTGTATATGAAAAATAATCGCCTTCAACTCCATCAAGAATTTGTTTTCTTAATTTCCATGATTTTCTTCTAACTAATGGTGGCAAGTATTTCTTAAATGGTGAATGAAATGCATAGTCATCTGTTATTTTGATTGAATCTCCAAAAATAGATTCAAGCATTTTCTTTCTAGTCTTAAAATTAAAGGGAAAACTTTTACTGTTTATCTCCCTACCCTCATCCTTGAAGACTACTGGCATTACTTTAACAACATCTGCTTGTTTTTTTAATTCATTAATTATTTCAACATGAGCATTTGTTACTGGATTTAGGTGTGCCAGATATAGTGCTGTAATCAATTACATCACCATAATAATTCTCATATTTCAATGATTGATTTTTTAAAATTTCTATCCGTATGATTCGTATTTGACTTCAAAGCTTCCATCTTCACGTTTGTCATGTTCTGTAACAAAACCTAGAGGATTCAAAAAGTCCATAACACCATCAATGGTTCCTTGCCAACCACAAACATAGAATATTGTGTTTTCTTTAGTAATTTTATCTCCAATCAATTCTTCTAATGGGGATGGTCCTCCATCTCTAGGTCTTAGGAATGTCTCAACTCTTCCAATTTGACCGGCCCATGATCTGTTAAACCACTCTTGTGGTCTACTAATTGCTGCTCTGTATCTAAAATTCCATTTGTCTTTACCTTTTGCAATACTCTCATTTTCAAGATTAGTTAACAAATCTTTGTAACTTAATTCATCTACATAGCTTGCTCCATGCAATACTATAATCTCTCTTTTATCTTCAATATCATGTAGATGTTGTGCAAAACTAACAAATGGTGCTAAACCTGTTCCTCCACCAATACAAACAATTCGTCTGTTGTCTTTTTCACCATTTGTTAACTCTTCATTAATCAGTAAAGCTCTTCCAGTTGGTTTTAGCCAAAGGATTTCATCTCCTTCCTTTACATTGAATATTTGTGTGGTTAATCGACCTGGAAGTGGTTTTCTGACCCATCTGATTACAAGTTCAATGTAATCTCTATTTTCTGGATGAGATGCAATTGAATAAGCTCGTCTAACAATTTTTCCATTTTCTACTGGATTTGGTAATCCCAATGTGATAAATTGCCCTGCTTTGTATTCTGGAACTGGACCATCTTTTGGAACTAGTCGAATAATTACAAGATCCTCCTTTAACAATTGAACATAAGTGACAGTTGCTTTGTTATCTACGACCATAACGATTGAATCAGGATTTGCACGGTTAAATATATTGTGTTAATTCCATAACTATATTTTTTCCAAGACCGCTAAACGTTAATAACCAATTTGAAAAATGTATTTCAATCAGATTTCTGATTATTGGGCCGGTCGTCTAGTCCGGTAGGATAGGTGCATGGCATGCATCGGATCGAGGGTTCAAATCCCTTCCGGTCCACTTATTTTTTTATTAATAAAATCATTTTTTCTATTTCAGAATCTTTTTCTTTAAACTCTTTTTTGATTTTCTCATCTGGAATCATAATTTTTAAATCTATTATTGCCTGCAATGCACTTTTTTTAACTTCCATATTGGAATCAGACAATGCATCAAGAAAAATCTCTTTAGCTTCTAGATCTTTTAGATGCCCTAATGCTCCTATTGCACATGATCTAACTACTGACCGTTCATCCTTTACTAATTTTTTTATTTCAGGAATTGCTACTCTATCATTTCTGTTTGCAAGCACTAGTGATACATATCCTCTAATGTTTTTGTTCGTGTGATTCAAACTATTTATTAAAAAATCAGTTATCTGTTTTTTATTTAATATCAGAGAACTAAATGCCTCACCTCTAACTTTAATGTCATCATCATCTAATCTTGCAATTATTTTTTCTAAAATCTCTGGTCTGTCAATGTCATCTAGTGTTTCTAAAATTCTGATTTTTTCATCAGTAGTTCCAAATTCTAAAACTTTTGAAATATTTTCCAAGTTCTGACTAAAATATCCCTTTCTTGTTAATAATGGTTCAAAAATTTCAAAGTTTTTTGATTAAATTAGAAAATGTCCTTTTAGCTTTAAATTATCCTTAAATACCAAATTTTGCATGTCAAATGAAACTCGAGACACCGTATTCATTGGTAAGAAACCATTGATGGCTTATGTAACATCAACGCTAATTCAATTGGCAAACTTACCATCCGTCAACATCAAAGCTAGAGGACTCAGCATTGGACGTGCTGTCGATGTAGCTCAAATCATTGCAAGAAAGACTGAAAATGCAGGCTACTCTATCGGAGAAATCAAAATTGGCTCAGAATCATTAGAGTCACAAGACGGTAGAACTAGAAACGTTTCAACAATAGAAATTGAAGTAAAGAGAAATACAAGCTAGTTGTACTTTACTTGAAATTTTTTATTTTATCTTTTTGATTTTTCATACTTTTTTTCCATCTTTCTAAACTTTGGAAGTTCAACTAGGTCATTAAACTGATCAAAATTTACAACTTTTTGCTTGTACTTTGATGTATTTCCAGTTTTCTTTAACTCTTGTAAGATATTCATTGTTGCAAATGTATTTGCATACAAAACTGACAGAGGATATAGAATTATGTTAAATCCCATTTTACTTAATGTTTGAGATGAACTCAAAGGAGTAGCTCCTCCTTCAATCATATTTGCAACTAGTGGGGCATTGATCTGTTTTCCTATTTTTTTCATTTCATCAATTGATCTTGGAGCTTCAACAAAAACTGCATCTGCACCAGTTTTTTTATTTTGTTTTCCACGTTCTATTGCTTCATCTAATCCCATTGTTGCTCTTGCATCTGTTCTAGCAACAATGATGAAATCTTTACTTTCTCTTGCGTCAATTGCAGCTGATAACTTTTCTGTATATTCTTCTTGAGATATAACATCTTTACCCTGCATGTGTCCGCATCTCTTTGGCCATTTTTGATCTTCTAAAAATATCCCTGATGCGCCTGCAGTCTCGAGTTCTTTAACAAGCTTCCAAACACTTAGTGCATTCCCATACCCTGTATCCGAATCTACAATTACTGGGACATTTGCTGCTCTACAAATCCTTCTTGCATTGTCTACCGTTTCTG
>JABDOO010000118.1 GCA_013043295.1 Candidatus Nitrosopumilus sp. | reverse complement strand
AATTTTGAATAGCCTTCAGATTTTAGAAATTCAATTGCAGGTTTAGCAAGTTTAAGTTTCTCTATGTTCATACTCGGTTATAGTGACCGGGTTTTGATTCATAAATAGATGCTTCTCTGAGCATTCTACGGATATAGTTTCTTGCCTCCTCTTCAGTGAATTTTTCACTCTTTTCAAGTTCTTTTACAAATGTCTTCTCTTCTACTGGAACTTTGTTATCACCTTCTAAACCTTTGAGTATATCCATGAACAATTGCATCTTAGATACTTCACTTCTTGGCTTTCCTTGCAGTACACCAAGATCAACTTTACCAGTATTGACATCAACTCCAGCATCCTGAAGCATGCTCTGAATTAGGAATATGGCACGCTCAGCATCTTCTTCTTCCACCTTATCTTTCATGAGTAATCTTGCTCTTGCAGTAGAGAGTCTGATGATTCCCTCTAGTTGCCTAGGAGTAACTGTAATCATTTCTTCAGATTCCACGTTTCTCATTTGTAAATAGTAATCAAGGATTTTAGCTTCTGCCTCTTGTGTTAGTTCTGGCTCCCCACGTTTTGCATATGATAGATACTTTGTTAGTAAATCAACTTCAATGACTGATTTTTTGTCAGTACCCTGAGTGGTATTTCTTTGGATAATGTGTTTTGCAATTTTCATATCTCGCTCTTTAGTTGGAATATCTCTTACTACAAAGATCAAGTCAAATCTTGTAAGCAATGGTATTGGCAGATTAACATTTTCTGTAATATTTTTGAATGGATCGTATTTTCCATACATTGGGTTTGCAGCTGCCAAAATTGAAGTTCTTGCGTTTAGTGTAGCTACAATACCACCTTTTGCAATACTTGCAGATTGTTGTTCCATAACTTCGTGTAATGCACTTCTATCTTCAGGTTTCATTTTATCAAATTCGTCTATACTCACTAAGCCTTGATCACCAAGTACTACTGCACCTGCTTCTAACATCATTATTCCTGTTTTATCTCGTACAACAGCTGCTGTAAGACCTGCAGCTGTAGAACCTCTACCAGAAGTGTACAAACCCCTTGGTGCAATTCTTGCACAAAATTTTAACATTTCAGATTTTGCAGTACCAGGATCACCAACTAAAAAGACGTTAATGTCTCCTCTAATCTTACTACCATCTCCAAGTAATCTTTGGTTTGAGCCGACAATTAGTAATAGAATAGCTTCTTTGATTAAGGCTTGGCCTTGAATGTGCGGAGCAAATGAATCAATTAGTCTTTGATAAACATCAGAGCTTTGACCTAGAGATTTGATTAATTTTTCTTCTTCAGGTGAAATTTCTTCTCTACCAATTTTTCTATCTGTTTTGGAGCCACGACCACTCAAAAATTCAATATTATTCCCTTCAATTCTTAATCGATACAATCCACTATGCCCTCTCTGAATTCCTGCAACAGATTCTTGTTCGATTCTTACTACACCAGTAAGAATAATTCTATCACCAGGCCTTGAATTATCTACCAAATCCTGCCTAATTGTGACATCAATATAGTGAGGAAGTTGACCTGGAGGCAAATCCTCAGGTAATTCTTGTAATCTTAGAATCTGAAAATCAATAAACTTACTTGCTTCCGGTTTTAGCTCAAAATCTCTATGTTTACAAGTTGGATTATCACAGACTACTGGAATTTTTACATCCATTCCTTTTAGTTGAATTACTTTTGTTGGATGCTCATCAGGACATACAAAGACTAGTTCTTTTGCAAGTGGCTTTACTTCAGATGCACGTACAACCATTCCTGAAACACTGGTAATTTTTCCAATTGTTTCTGCATTAATTTGTCTTAAACTTCTCTCTAATGGAAAATTAATTAATCTAACACGAACTTCATCTTTGATTTTTTCTGCATATTCAGGGAATCTAGTTTGTAACGCCTCTTTGATTGCTCTTGAGAAGGCATCAAATATTCTATCAGGGTTTTGGGAGAACATTACTTCAATTTGTGGCTCTATTACCAAATCATTATAATCGACAATGATGAATTTTGCATTCTTTGGCATCATCTCGTCGATTGCATCTACATACTTGTAGCTGCCATTCCTATCCTTAAATCGAGTTAGGAATTCCTTTACCTTGTCAGATAATGCAGAATCTGTAAATGTACTAGCTTGAGCTGTGCTCATCTTGGTCTCCTCTTATTTGTTTTTCAAACTCAACACTGTTTTCATAAATTGTTTTGTAGAAAACATTTTCTTCAACTGTAAGCTTGTTGTATAATTCTGAATTTAGTTTGATTGAATCTGCAATCTTTACTAGTTTACCTCTTCGCATTCTAAATAATTCTAACATCATACTTTCAACTTTGTCAAAATCATCACGATTCAATGCTTTCATAGATTCTTTTAGCTTGATGTAAAAATGAGGATCAAGTGTAGAGATTTGATATTCACCAACCATCTTTTCTTTTGATAGTGCTTGTTTTAGTTGTGTAATCATATCAGGCGAATCTAGTGTTCCAATTTTATTGTCATCAAGAATTTTGCCTACCCATTGAGGCATGTTATTGGTATCCCCTTGAGTACCCTCAATTTTCATACCTGCCACATTATACTTGAAATCCTGATTTACTGTAACCTTAGCATCCTTTAGGCGATATCCAATTGAATGCACTTTTTCTATTTTGTCAATTTCCATTTGAGATCACTTATCCTTATTTCGACCCTCAAGTATCGGATCGATCAATTCTGTTAACAATTTAGTGAGATCAATTGATCCTAATTAATCACAGGCTGATCGCGCATGGTTTAT
>JABDOO010000111.1 GCA_013043295.1 Candidatus Nitrosopumilus sp. | reverse complement strand
GTATCGAAGTCGAATCAGCAAGGCTGATATATCTATAAAAAAACCTGAACCTAGCCTTACTCTGATTCCTAACTAAGTGATTATCATGCAAAAACCTACTATTATACAATTATCAGAATTTGACATTACTCAAAAAATTATTGAATCCCTTAGCAATGTATGCACACGTTCAGTCTTGTTTTCTGTAAAAAATGAATCAAAAGATGCTACCCAAATTGCAGATGAATTAAAAATATCCCTTTCAACGGTTTACAAAACTCTCTCTACATTAGAAGAATTAGCCCTTGCAGAAGTAGACAAATATGTAATCTCTAGTGAAGGTAAAAAAATTAAATTATATCGTAGTCGGATAGGTAAAGTTGAAATCACTTTGGATGATTTAGAACCAAGCTTGAATTTGTATTCTAATACTGCAAATCCTAAATCTAATTCTTGAATCACCACCAAAATTGTTTGATTTATGTTACTCAAATTGACATTTGCGTTCCTACATCTATTGTCAATTACAACATTAATTCTCATTCTATAGATTTAGAATGATGGTTTAGAACGAAACCCAGATTTAAATAATTTAGCTTATCCTAAATTTTTGTAAATCATGAAACAACAAAATACAAAAGCACTAGTTCTTGCATTTGCAGCAATTGGTGTATTGTCTGTATCATTATCCCAAACAGCACAAGCAGAAGGTTTGATCCCAGAATGGATTAAAACAAATGCCGGCTGGTGGGCTGATGGTGCAGTAGATGACGAAACTTTTCTAAATGGAATTACGTTTCTAATAGAAAATGGAGTCATTGATGTTTCATCTGAATCAAAAACAGTAGATGTTGATGTTCTAACTATTGGATTTATTCCAGTTGAAAAAGCCGATGAATTAACTCCTAAAGCTCAGGCATTAGAAACATTTCTTGAATCTGAACTTGGTATAGATGTTGAAATTGTTGTTCCTACAAATTATGAAACCATAATTGAAGGAATGCGATTTGGTCACATTGATGCAGCATTTATGGACACTGGTCCTGCATGGATTACCCATCAAAGAACAGGTGCAGAAGCTGTAATGGCAGAACTGGTTGCAGGTAAGGTTAACTATCAGGCAACTGTTTGGACTCTTGCTGAAAATGATTCTATAAATTCATTGGAAGATACAGTTGGCAAAAAAGTGGCATTTACCAGTATTACTGGTTCTTCAGGTTTTGTTAGACCTATGGGAACTCTAGTTACTGGTGAACACATTACAATTGAAGGCGATGATATTGTTGCCTTAGAATCTGCATTGGCAAAAAACTTTGAAAGTTATACATTTGCAGGTGGATACAAAGCAGCTCTTCAACTACTTCTAAATGGAAATGTTGATGTGGCATTTGGTTCAGATATTGCTCCTAAAAAATACCTAGAATTGGAAGATCAATTGAAACTACGTCCTGTAACCACCATTGGACCTGTTCCATCACATGTGTTTATGGTAAGTTCTGAAATGTCTGAATCTACTAAAAATGCATTAGTTGATGCACTCATTGAACTCAATTATGATGACAATAATCATATTTTGAAAGATCTATACGGTGCAGAAGCCCTAGTCCCTACTACAACCAGTATGCATATTGGTGAGTTTGGAACTTTTATTGATGCTCTAACAGGACTTGATCAATTAATTCTGGACAAATATAACAAGAGCAAATAAAACCTAGGTTTCTTGAAATGAAACTAATTCAGATGACCAAAACCTCTTCTTTTTCATTAATTTCCACAAATAAAATTATCCAAATTAATAACGTCTGGACCTCATATGACTCGAAAAATTTTGCACTTGAAGGAATTAATCTATCTATAGATAGAGGTACCAACTATGCCATTGTAGGACAATCTGGTTCTGGAAAATCAACTTTACTAAAATTAATGAATGGAATGATGATTCCAAGTCAAGGTACCATCAAAATTGATTATGTCACACCAAACATGAATAATAAAAAATTCAAACATATGATGCATACAATTGGATATATTCCACAAAGTCTTGGATTAGTAAAAAATATCACAGTAATTGAAAATATTATGATTGGTGCATTACCAAGATTAAACAAAATAGAATCTATGTTCAAACGATTCCCCGAACATGAAATCAATGAGGCAAAAAGAATAATTTCACTTGTTGGTTTAACTGGTAAAGAAGAAAGAAAAGCATACATGTTAAGTGGTGGTGAAAAACGTAGAGTAGCAATTGCAAGAGCTCTAATGCAAAAACCTACAATTTTACTAGCTGACGAAATTGTTTCAGAGCTAGATCATGTTACTGCACGTGAAATTATGAATCTGATTGCTGAAGCGCAAAAAAGAATGAATCTTACTGCAATTATGGTGCATCATGATATGCAATTAGCATTAGAGTATGCAAATAGAGTTGCAGTGATTAAGGAGGGACAAAAAATCCTTGAAATTGGTGTTGAAGGAGATAAAATTGTTGATTTTCAAACAGGTGATCTCAACACTGAAGAAATAATGGAGATGTATGATGACTCCAAAAAATAATATTGTAATTGGAATAATTATTGCACTTGTCTTTGTTGCATCTTATAACGTGGATGCAAATCCAATTGAATTTGTTGAAGGATTGCCAAATCTAGCAATTGTTGTAGAAGAGATGTTTTCAGTAGAGCCCAAATACATTCCAACTGCCCTTTGGGCCATGTTTGAGACAATTCAGATGGCCTTTATTGGAACAGTTGTTGGAACTGCAATTGCATTGCCTCTAAGTATGCTTGCTGCACGAAATCTAAACAGCAAGTACGTTTATGCACCAGTTCGTGCATTGCTGGCAGCTATCAGAACTTTTCCATCTATTCTTTGGGCAATTTTATTTGTTATAATGGTAGGTTTAGGAACGTTTGCAGGTGTTCTGGCAATTGTAATGTATACTGTAGGTTTTGTTGCTAAGTTACAATATGAGGCAATTGAAACAATTGATTCTGATCCTATGGACGCCGTTTCCTCTATCGGTGTCTCAAAATGGCAACTTGTCAGATATGTGGTAATTCCAGAATCTGCTTCTCATTTGTTGAGCCAAATACTATACATGTTTGATTACAATGTGCGCCAAACTAGCATACTGGGTTTAGTTGGAGCTGGAGGAATCGGATTTTATATTATTAATTACATTAAATTCTTTGAATATGGAAAGGCAGCAGTCTTTATGCTGGTTGTACTAGTTACAGTTTTGTTTATTGATTGGGTTAGTGTCAAAATCAGAGACAAGTATATTATAAAATCTCAACATGGTATGGAAGTTACTACAAAATAGAATTAATTAATTTTCTAGGTTGTAATTTTATCTAATTGCTTTGATTCTGTAGCTATTTTGACTTCTCTTGCAATTCTTTTACCCATACTCATTGTTTCATTAAACAATAATGAATAGTATGGTGAACCGTCCATGTAGATATTGGAGCCTGCTACAATCCTGGCTGAAAATTCAAAAGATGTGAATTTTGCATTTTCATCATAAACTCCTTCGATACAAAATGGACCATTCATTCCTGGTGTTACCACTCTTTTAGCAGCATCAACAAAATTTTCTCCCATTTTGTATACCTCATCTAATAATGATTCCCGTAAAACCAGTGGACTATTTCCTATTACATTAAATGATGGAACTTTGTTAGATTTCATTTGCTGTTCAGCTGGAATTCTACCTAGTCCTTCAATATCTGATTCATGTCGTTGATCAACTCCGAAGAACTCTAACTCCTCTTTCAATGGAGAATAGAAAAATGTCAAATAAGCTAAAACACCTGCAGCATATTCTTGAATGTAAAGTGTTTCATCTTTAGAAATTATTCCTTCAGAAATCAATTGATTTCTTTTAGAATTGTAATCTTCTTCATTTGCAGCCATGAAGTAACCTTTACCTCCTGCAGCCCCTTGTCTCTTTACAATTACTAATTTTTCAATCTCTTTTGGTTCTGTGACTGGGTTTGGCATTGGGAGATTTGCTTCTCTCATTAATTTTTCCTTCATTTCTCTATCTGACTCCCATCTGAGAATCCACTTGTTGCCAAAAACAGGAGTTTTAATGGATTCGATTTCTTCAGAACTCATTTGTGCAACTAGTGTACCATGAGGAATTAGAACTGCATTATTTTCTTCAAGAATTGATTGGCATTTTTGATCTAATACTTCTTTGAAAGTATCTACAATTATTAATTCATCAATAAATGGGAATCGCTTGTATAATTTTTCACGCTTTTTTTCACATACTAGAATTGTTTTCAAGCCTTCATCTTTTGCACCCTTTAGAACCTGTAAAGAACAATGTGAGCCTAAAGTTGCAATTGAAGTCATTGATATTTTGAGAATGTTGTTGTACTTTATGAACTATTATGTGCAGATGTGACATATTGAAATACCTCATCAATTAACTCGACGCTCAATTCTGACTTGATATTTTCTGGAATTACTTTTAATACAAAATCATACATTGTTGTGTTCTTTGGTAATTCGTCTCTTTCCTGTAATAGTGAAAAAACTGCAATTCCATTTGAAATAATTGCAATAATTTTTTCTTTATCTGAAAGTACCATGAATATAATATGATTTGCTATAATTTAATCTAAATCTAATAATATCTACAGCATTGTCTTTCTAAGTTCTGGATTTTGAAGAATTTGGGCTAATTCTGAATCTTTATCAAATAATTCTAAATCTGTACTGATATTATGATATTCCCCTTCATCATCTGTTTGCTGAGAATAATTATATCCTACATACACTCCTACAATCACAAACATTGCAATTACTAGAGCCATTAGTATCATCATATTTTTTGTGGAATTTTAACTGGCTATAAGCATTATGAAAATTAAGGCAAAGGTTCACTATTTTGTATAAAAATTAATTACACCATGATATCAGGAATAAAGTAAATTATGATTGAAACTGAATTAGGAAATTTACGTAGATCTCACTATTCTAATGAAATTAACTCCTCAATGGATGGTTCTAAAGTTACAGTGATGGGTTGGGTTTTGACAATTAGGGGTCATGGAAATATCAGTTTTGGTACCATCCGTGACAAAAATGGAGATCTTTCAATTGTTGCAAAAAAAGGAGATTGTTCTGATGAAATACGAGAAAAAATCTCTTCACTTAAGGCTCATTCCTCAATTGCAATTACTGGCAATGTCAAAGCATCTGATAAAGCCCCTAGTGGATTTGAAATCATCCCAACAGAATTGAGAGTTTTTTCAGAAGTAGAAAAAATTCCTCCTTTTGAGCCTACTGTTAAAACTGTAAAAAATATTGATACGAGACTAGAAGTTAGACCAATAGATCTAAGACGAGATATCTTACAACATGTTTTCAAAACTAGGAGTTTGGTTTTAAAATCAATTAGAGAATACTTTGGAAATCAAAATTTTGTTGAAATCAATACTCCTAAAATGATTGCAACAGCTACAGAAGGTGGGGCTGCATTATTCCCAATATTTTACTATAACAAAGAAGCATTCTTAGCTCAGAGCCCTCAATTGTATAAAGAACAATTGACAATGAGTTTTGAAAAAGTTTTTGAGATTGCCCCTATATTTAGGGCAGAGCCATCTAGAACAAATAGACATTTGGCAGAAGCAATATCAATTGACCTAGAAGAAGCGTTTGTTGATTACAATGACGTGATGACTAGAATAGAAGAAATTATCAAAATTTCAATTAAAACTGTACATGATTATGTTAAAGAAAATCCTTCATCTGAATTTCCAACATTAGAAATCCCTGAACATATTCCAAGATACACCTATGATGAGTTAGTTGATAAAATGAAAAAAGCAGGAGCAAAAACTGAATGGGGTGATGATTTGTACCCTTCAAATTTGAAAAAAATCGGTCTTGATGGTTTTTACTTTATTACTGATTGGCCACTTGCACCAAAACCATTCT
>JABDOO010000100.1 GCA_013043295.1 Candidatus Nitrosopumilus sp. | reverse complement strand
AGAATTAGAAAACTTGAGGAACATAAAAAACTAGAATTAGATAATCCTAAATCAGAAGAAATCAAAATTCATTTAGAAACTATGAAAAGAATAGAGTATAATTTACAAATTGAATACAAAAAACGTGAAGGAATAATTAAAACTATAGAATCAGAAGAAAAATTCTGATTTTTTCTATAACAAAATTGTTTTACAATCTAGGATATCCATTTTATTATTTATTTGACTTTAGGAATTTTTAATTTATTTTCAAAATATTCAATTTTTGGCTTTGTTAGTTATTTTTAATGTCCTGTGAACCATTCTTTACACAGGAAATTAAGTACAAATTCCTGAAACAAACTCATGCCTAATTTATCTGACAAATGGTCAAAGCAGCAACAACCAGGAATTACTGAAAAAATTAATGATACCATCAAGCCTAAGGGTGCTTTAAAACCAAGAGTTCAGCAAGGAATAAAAAAATTACAATTACAAATTAAAAAATTAGATTCAATGCTATCAAATCTACAAGAGCGTGATGCTAAATTATTCCAAAGAATTGTAGAAGCTACACAAAAACATGATTCTCAAACAAGTAAAGTTCTTGGAAATGAATTAGCTGAAGTCAGAAAAGTAACTAAAATCTTGAGCAGTGCTAGAATAGCATTAGAGCAAATAGAATTACGATTAACTACATGCAGTGATCTTGGAGATACTGTTGTAGCAATAATGCCAACAATGGGATTAATGAAGAATCTTAAATCATCACTTGGAAAAGTTATGCCAGGTGCTGAGCAAGAAATTAGTCAAATGGCAGAAATGCTAGGTGGATTTATGACAGAAAGTTTCTCAGGAGATGCAGCATTTGGAATGGATGAAACTACCAATGCAGAATCTGAAAGTATCTTAAGAGAAGCTGCCGCTGTTGCTGAAAGTTCTACAAGTCAAATGTTCCCATCTGTTCCTACAGATAGTCAAGAAGCAACAACGACTAAATTTCTATAATTTCAAAATTTTATTCGTTTAAGGAATCTCTTGATTCTTTGATTTTTCTAACTCTACTACCTTCATCATCAATTACTCTATCTACTCCTGAAAGCCTTTCTCTTAGAGTATTGATAATTGAGCCTACTTCATCTGCTTCATTTTCTACTTGTTGTCTCTTATTTACCAGATCTTCAATTCCTCTATTTTCCTCTTCTATGTATTCACTAACTTTTTGAAGTTTTTCTTTTAAATTCTTAATGTCAACTGATTCTTCCTCAATATCTTTTTCAAGTAAAGTTCGCTTGTCTTTTAGATTTTTAATCATTAATCCAACATAATCAATTGCTTCTTCCAATTTTGCCCGTTTTCCCATTAATTCTCCTATTCCAATCTGACTAGAAGATTCAGTAGTTGAGTTTGATTCTACAGATTCATCTGTTCCGGTATTTCTTTCTTCGACCATCTCTCCCTCCCCCTCGTTTTTGAATTTATCAAACATTTTATGATTTACTTTTCAAAATGGGAATAAAAAGTTACATTGCATCCCAAAGCTGACCTTGTGAATGATTTTTACTCAATTAAAGAAAAATGGTGATTATCTCACCGATAGAAATTTCGAAAATCCATATGGGAACCATTTGATTTTTCTACATTTTTAGCAGTTTCTCCAGTTTCCATTAACCTGATTTTTTGAGATATCTCAGGATTTTTCATAATGGAATTCATTAATGCAACTACAGTTACGTTTTCCCCATCAGTTTCTGTAATTTTTCCAGAAAATACTACTTTGTACTTGAGATTCCCTTCTGAGACCTGATCTCTGATTGAAATCTTCCAAATATCCTCTCCAATTTTTGATACTTTACCATCAAAAAGGACTATTCCAGATTGGTATGCCTTGAATTTTACGTATGCCCAAGACATTTGACCTTCAATAGATAGCATTCTCTTCAAATCTTCTTCTGAGAGATCATCAGATAGAGTATAATGACTTACTTGTAACTTTCCGTCTACTATCTTTTCCGTAAGAATTGTTCTAAATTCTGCTTTTGGTACCTGATTTTTCTCATTTTCTGCAAATGTGTAGTTTACAGATAGATGTGAAGCACTAAGCATCAAAAGAATGGTTAGTACTCCAATGGTTTTAGTCTTGGATTTTATCATATCAAGACGTAGTCTAAATAATAGATTAGGAACGGTTACAAATCGTCCTGTTCTTTATATACTATTTTTTGCTAAAAATACAATTTTTTGTTAAAAATTAGCTCTTTTCATCATTAAATTTCCAAAATGATATTTTTTTCCAAAATTACAATTTTCTAAACAAATTTTTACGCGTAAAATTTCTGAATTTTTTCACCATAATTTCAAAATCATTAGAAATATGGGATTTTGTTGGGTGGAATTGCTGTTCCGCTTTGCGTTCCGCTATAAAGTTTCAAAATGTTCCTCATAAACTACATTGTTCTATACTATAGCATGTCAAAACAACAATACAGGTCCGAAATGGGCATTATGGGTGATATCTTAGACGTAACCGCTGATGGCGGTCGTGGTGGAGTCATAGTATCTGCAATCTCTCGCAAGGCCAACCTATCTCACTATGCAGTATTAGACAAATGTGAGAAACTGGTAGAAGCAGGCTTAGTGGAATCCGTCAAAAACGATAGAAATAGAGTCTTTTTGATAACTGAAAAAGGACTTCAGTTTTTCCAGGAATTCAAGAGGTTTCAGGGACTCGTAGAAAGCATGAATCTAAGGTATTGAGCATATGAATCCACAAATCGTACCAATACATAGGAAAGAGTCTTTTCGAGAAGATGGAATGCTTTTTGTAAGGACTGAAGGTATCCTCGATACAATGGTTAATGCGCCCTTAGTTATAGCAGGCTTGATCGTTGTTGCACTTACGATGCCTCTTCAGACCTCATTCAGTTCTACTCGTATGCTTGATCTAACCCTCTATTCAGATGGTTCAGCACATATTTCTGCTCAATTAGATGTGGATCCTTTGGATCCTGATTTTGAAGTGGATCTATTTGGTACTTCAATTGATAATTTTGTCGTTGTTGGTGAAAATGGATTCTTGCTATCTAGTGAAATAATTGATGATAAAGCAATGATTGATACTTTTGGCTCTTCTTCTATTACCATTAATTACGATTCCCATGATTTGATTTCTAAAGAAGGAAGAGTTTGGACATTCTCTCTAGATTCTCCATCTGATTATTCATTATTAATGCCAAAAAATTCCATAATTGTTGGAATGGATGCACTTCCATCAAGTATGGATCTTGTAAATGATCAAACAAAATTAGATTTGAGTCCAGGTTTAACTGAAATAAATTATATTTTTAGTGCAACACCACCAACCACAACACCACCAACCACAACACCACCAACCAACGATGTCTCTACCTATGCCCTAATTGGAGCACCAATTATCGCAGCTGTTACAGGTGCAATTATTATGATAAAAAGAAAACAGACAAAATCCTCGCCAATCTTACAAACTGAAGATATTCCTGAAACTAAGACAATTTTAAATGACACAGAAAAAATTTTTAATTTACGTCCAGAAATGCGTGAGGATGATAAAGAAATTATCAAATTTATTTCTGCAAACGGTGGAGAAGCATTGGAAAGTGATTTAAGAAAAAAATTCCTACAACCTAGAACCACAATGTGGAGAGCTGTAAAAAGATTAGAAAGACAAGGCGTGATTGAAATTTCTAAAAAAGATTTACAAAACTTGGTTAAATTAAAGCAAGATTTGGAGGAAGAAGAATGAAAACAATAGTAACCTTTGGCTTGTTTGTCCTAGTTGCAAGTATGGCCCTTGGAGGCATGACAAGTAATGTATCTGCAGCAGAAGATCCTGCAATTTTCCTAAAAATTGCAAAGCGTGCGCAAGATCAAATTAAAAACCAAATTTCTGATGATTCATCAGATAAAATTAAAACATTATTTGAAGATGGTACACAGCAAGTCAAATTACTTGAAAATTCACTTGGAAGTGATGATATTAGTTCAGCAAAAGAACATTTCCTTTCAGCCATGAAAATTTTCAAAGAGATATCTAGACACTTAACAACTTCAGATGGGAGCTCAAATGTAGCAGCCCAAGCAGAATCCAGAACTGCACATGACTCAGTAAGAAACCCATCAAATGATCTTCAAAGATTACAGTCTTATGTCGATAATTTGAAAACAATTGCAAAAAAACACAATGCCTTAATTGACTTTTCACAAATTGATACATTATTTGATGATGCTAGACAGCAAATCAAAGATCATCAATTTGGTGATGCACTAGATACAATACATGAAATTAAACAAATCATAACGGATATCAACCAAGAACTTCGAGAAAAAGCTTCAAAACAAGAATCACAACGTGCTAAAGAATATGCTCAAAAATATTTAGAACAACTTGATAGATTAATTGAAAATGCCAAAAAACAAGGCATTTCAGATGAAATTATTGAAAAGCTAGAATCTGCTAGAGAAAATCTATCTTCTACTGATGATCCACGACAAATCATTGAGGAAATCAAAAAAATTATCCTACTTAAGAATCAGTTTGATTTAACTGAACATGATGAACTTGAATCTAGAATTTTACAAGTAGAAAAAACTCTGTACAAACTCTCTAAAATTGATGGAGTGAATCTAGATACCATTTCAGAAGCCAGAGATATGCTTCAAAGCATTAAAGACAATTTGAATAATGGTGAATTTGAAACTGCTAATGAACTATTAAGAGATTTGGCAAAACAATTGGCAGAAATTAAAAATTCACTCTAATTGTTTATCATAAAATTCATATACATTTTCTAATCAGCAAGGTGCATGGCCTCTAAAGCAATAACAGTTGGTGTAGGTATTCCGATGATTATAGTAGGTGCTTTAATGGCTTGGTTATGGGGTTCAATTGAAGGAGATCTTCAAAATCAAATAGAATTAGTAGGAAGTACAATTGGAATCCTGGGTGTGATATTCTTTATCTCTGGTTTATTCTATAGAAATGAACCAGTAATGCACTAGAAACTCATTGAATAAATAATGAAAAAATTTACAATTATTACTTGAAAGTTAGATTATTTGAAATATTTACATCCGTTGAAGGAGAAGGGATTCTTTATGGGACAAAGACTCTTTTTGTGAGATTGGCTGGATGCCCCTTTACTTGCTTTTACTGTGATACCAAAGAGTCTCTCCCACTTGATTCTGGAACAGAATATACTATTGATGATGCAAACCATCTAATTGATTCTAATTTAAAAAATCAAACATACAAAGTAAATTTTACAGGTGGTGATCCACTAATTCAACATCAAGCCGTAGCCTTACTTGCAAAGCATATACAAGATAAAAAAATTCCCACATATCTTGAATCATCATGTTTTGATATTGATAGATTCAATCATGTTTTACCATTTATTGATATAGTTAAAATTGAATTTAAAACAAAAGATTCAGATTTTGTTGATTCAAAACACTATGAGAAATTAATTGGTCATACAATGAAATGCCTTGAATCCTCAGTCAAATCAAAGAAAACAACATACATCAAGATAGTAGTAAGCTCAAAAACACAACCAGTTGAATTTGCAAACTTGGTAAAAGAAATTTTCAATATTGTATCAAAAGATGATATTGATGGATTCATCATTCAACCTACATATGGAATATCTGATCCTTCACTAGATTTGTTATTGGAATTATATGATTTGGTATATCCTTATTTTATTGATGTTAAGGTAGTCCCACAATTACACAAATTCATTGGTGCCCCATAGGATTAGCATCTACCTAAAAATCTGATTAGGTTCAAAT
>JABDOO010000095.1 GCA_013043295.1 Candidatus Nitrosopumilus sp. | reverse complement strand
GAAAAATTTCCAGTACTGTGACAAGTCAATGCCAATACTCCAGATTCGGCTGCATGTTTTGAAAGAAAAACAAATCCATCATAATCATATTTTTCTTCTAACCAATCAGCTGAAATTGCAGGTGTTGGAATTATTACAAGATCATAATATTTTCCACGAAAAACATCTCCTTCCAAAGTCATTTCCTTTGAAAGATATTTTGCCATATTGTGACCTGCTGGGTCATCTTCATACGCAACTAGCAGTTCCATGAGATAAGAGATATAAGGACACCTTATTAATTTCCAGCAATGAACCCTAGGCAGACTTTGAAGAATATGGCCAACACAATGAAAATGGCCAAAAAACCAGACAAGGATGAGTATTCACAACATCTAAGACTTGTTTTGTTAGGAATAGCAGGTGTAGGAGCTATTGGTTTTACAATACAGTTTGTCTTTTCGGTAATTACATTTGGTAGATAATAATGTCTGAAGAAATAAAATCACATTTGTTTGCAATTAGAACCACTGGTGGACAAGAGAAAGTGGTTATGAGATTATTAGAAGCTAAAGCAAATGCAAATCAGATTAACATTCAATCAGTATTTTGGGTAAGTGATCTCAAAGGCTATGTTGTAATTGAAGCAATCAATCCAAGCGATGCATACATGGCAGTAGAAGGAGTAAGACACATCAGAGGTCAATTAAGAGGAGAATTAGAATTCAAAGATATTGAAGGGTATCTAGTAAAGAAATCAACAGTTTCACAATTAACAGTAGATAATGTGGTAGAGATTACAGGTGGACCATTCAAGGGAATGAAGGCAACAATCACTAGAATTGATGTCGAAAAAGAAGAGGCAACAGTTGTACTACTCGACGCATCATATCAATTACCAGTCACAGTGGATGCAAACTATCTCAAGCTATCCAGTGAGACTTAGGAAGGATTAAATTTTCAATTTGAATGTGATTTAACATGGGAGAACAAAAAATATCATCACTTGTAACAGGCGGAGGAGCATCAGCAGGTCCACCATTAGGTCCAGCACTAGGTCCTCTAGGAGTCAATATCATGGAAGTTATCAACGCCATTAATGAAAAGACTAAAGACTTTGAAGGAATGAAAGTTCCAGTTACAGTAATTGTTGATACAGATTCAAAAAAGTATGAAGTTGAAATTGGTATCCCATCAGCAGCTGCACTATTGCTAAAAGAAGCAGGAATCCAAAAAGGATCAGGCGCATCAGGAACTGAATGGGCCGGAGACGTTACAATTGATTCAATAGTCAAAGTTGCAAATACAAAATTAGAGAAATCTTATGCTTCATCACTAAAGTCAGTTGCAAAGACCATAATTGGTACATGTCTGGCTTTGGGAATTAAAGTTGAAGGAAAGACACCTAAAGAGATCACTGCCGAAATTAACGAAGGCAAGTGGGATGAAAAATTCCAATAATTATTGAGTTAGATAGACGGGATCTTTATCAGTTTTTTGTAGTTCTACAAAAGTTTCAGTGTTTTGGATACCTTGAATTTTTCCAATCTTTTCAATTACTACTGCGTGAAGAGCCTCTAGATTCTTGGCATACACCTTAATCATTATATCAAATCTGCCTGTTACCTCAGAGATTGACACCACTTCTGATGTTTCCATTAATTTTTTATGAATTGCATCCTTAAACTTGGGATCTCGGTTTATTCCTACAGATGCTTTGACACCTATTCCCAAAAGAGAGTCATCAATTTCAATTGTGAATTTCTTGATGAGTTTTTTCTTCATCAATCTCTTAATCCTACTATACAAGACTGAGGCATTAATTCCAAGTTTTTTTGATAAAGTAGGAACAGAGATAGAACCATCTGCTGTCAATTCGAAAAGCAATTTCATATCTAAATCGTCAAAGCGGTGCAACGTGTTCGAAAAATATGGTTCTGATTTAATATATGTAGGTTTTCAGCACTATTTGCTGCTTAATTTTAATAATTTTAGCGAAAATATGTAATTTTTTAAAATAATTGATTGGCAAAAAACTCAATCTCTAAACGATTTTAAGTAGGTTTTCTCGAAAATTGTTCGTAATGATTACTGAGACTCAGTTAGCTGAAATGATAAAAGAAGCAAAAGCTGCTACTAAAGAAAGGAAATTCAAACAATCCGTAGAACTAATCATTACTTTCAAAGATATTGACGTTAAGAAAGGATTTGCAATTAACGAAGTTGTACAACTTCCAAAGACTAGCTCTCCTGCAACAGTATGCATTATTGCAACTGGAGACATGAGTCAAAAAGCAAAAGCTGCAAAAGCAGATTCAGTTATTGGAACTGAGGAATTAGAAAAATTTGGAACTAACAAAAGAGAATCTAGAAAATTCATTAACAAATATGATTTCTTCTTGGCAGATACCAAAGTAATGCCAACAGTTGGTAAAACTTTGGGTCAGCTTTTAGGTCCAAGAGGAAAAATGCCAACACCTGTTCCATTTGATGCATCCATTGAAGCATTCTTACAAAGATTTAGATCATGTATCAAAGTTAGAACAAGAGCATCATTGTCAATTTCATCTAAAATTGGTGATGTGACAATGGAGGATTCAGATTTAGCAATTAACGCACATGCAGTTCTCAATGCAATTGAAAAGAAATTGCCAAACGGAGAAAAGAACATGAAGAAAATCCTAGTGAAAACTACAATGGGCAAACCAATCAAACAAGCACAAGAGGTCAAGAAGAAGTATGCATGAAAATAGAACAGCTTATCCTAAAAGAAAATCACAAATGTATCAGCAACTCCAAGAGATGCCAAAAAAATACAAGGTCGTCTCCATTATTCAAATGAGAAAAGTTCGTTCAACTCAAATCTTGCCATTAAGAAAAACACTCAAAGGCGAAGTAGAGTTTGTCTGTGTAAAAGACAAGGTTGCAGCTAAAGCATTAGAGTCATTGGACGTTCCAGGAATCAAAGATATGATTGGCGAACTCAAAGGCCAAATTATGTTCTTATTTACAAACATGTCACCATTCAAGCTAAACGTTCTTCTTGCCAAAAACAAAATCATGATGGCAGCAAGAGGCGGAGATATTGCAAGTATCGATATTGTTGTACCTGCAAAGAACACAGGAATTGCTCCAGGACCAATGCTTACAGAATTCAAAGAAGCTGGAATTCCAACTAAAATTGATCAAGGAACAATTTGGATTGCAAAAGACAGTACACCAGTAAAGAAAGGTGAGGCAATTAATGAAAAATTAGCATCAATCTTAGGCAAATTAGATATCAAACCAGTCGAAGCTGGAATTTCACTTTACTCAGCATTAGAAGATGGTCTAAAGTATGCAGAAGCAGAAATGGTAATCGATGTTGATAAAGTCAGAGACCAATTTGCACAAGCACACCAAGAAGCAGTATCATTGTCCATCGAGGCAGCATATGTTACTCCAGAGAATATCTCACAAATTCTTGGCAAGGCATCAGGATATGCTCGCTCTTTGTCAGTAGAATCAGGATTTATGACTGATGAGACAAAAGAACAAATCTTGCAAAAGGCAGACGCTCAAGCTAGAGCAGTAGCTGGCCAAGCCAAAGATTACACCCCAGCATAATTTCTAAAATACATTTCAATTAAGAATTAAACATAATTTTGTTTAATCACTGTCTACGTTTTTCTTTTTATTGAATTTGTTATAGCCTTCCTGGTTGTATCCTTCTTTGTCAAAACCTAGGTGATCATATCCTAGTTTATCATACCCGTTACTATCAAACCCATTTTCATCATATCCGTCTAAATCATACCCATTTTTGTCGTAACCATTTTTGTCATACCCATTGCTATCAAATCCATTTTCATCATATCCATCCTTACCATATCCATTTTTGTCGTAACCATTTTTGTCATACCCCTCTAGGTCATACCCATCTTTGTTAAACCCATTTTTGTTAAATCCATCTTTATCGTATCCATTTTTATCATAACCAATTTTGTTAAACCCATTTTTGTCATATCCTTTTTTGTTAAATCCATCTTTATCAAAAGCAATTTGTGTATCGATATGAATACCATCTAAAGAAAAACCCCGATTATCATACCCATCTTTGTCATACCCTTTTTTGTCATACCCATTTTTGTTAAATCCATCTTTATTGTAACCCTTGAAATCAAATCCATCTTCATCATACCCGTCTTTGTATCCTTTTTTGTCGTAACCTTTTTTGTCGTATCCTTTTTTGTTAAATCCTTTTTTGTTGTATCCCTTTTTATCATATCCATTTTTGTCATATCCATCCCTACCAAACCCATTTTTGTCGTATCCCTTTTTGTCATATCCATTTTTGTCATAACCATCTAGATCATATCCATGCTTGTCATATGTATGACTAAATCTATCAAATAGGCCCATTACAGAATTTCATGAACTCAATTCAGATAAGCGTTTTCACATCTTAATGCAAACTTAAATTTCTCTAACTTTGGGCAAATTCCAATTATACTTCATTGCAAGCAATCTAATTCCAGTTCCTACAATGATTCCAATTACTGATGCTATCTGTATATCAACTCCAGATGATAGTATTGCATAAAATGACACAATTCCAATAATACTTGCAATGGCATACACTTCTTTTACAAATACAATCGGAATCTCTCTAACAAAGACATCCCTTAGTATACCGCCACCAATAGCAGTTATCATTCCACCAAACAACATTGGAAGAAACTCCAATCCTACAACCTGATAGGCTATCGATGCACCCAATATTGAGAATACACCCAATCCGACTGCATCAAAAACTAACCATACTGTCATCTGTTTTTTGAATTTTGCAAACAAAAAGAACATAACAATTCCAACTGTAACAGTAAGACCAACATAGATTGGATCTGAAAATGCAGTTGGAAATCTACCAAATATTACATCACGTGTTACTCCCCCACCTACGCCAACTACGGTAGCTAGTACTATAATTCCAAAAATATCTGCCTTGTGTGCAATTGCCTTTGAAGCTCCAGTTACTGCAAAAGCTATCGTACCCAAATAATCGAGAATACTAATGAAACCATCTATTGGAAAAGAGAAATCAACCAATCAATACAAACTGTGAGCTAGAAGTAATTAAGATTAACAAAAATAAAGATCAAAATTAAATTTGTAAAAGAAAAGTTGCTTAGCCAAATAAGGAAGACAATCCTTCCATGGCTGCTTCTTCGTTTTTAGGTTCTTCTTTCTTCTTCTCCTCTTTTGCTTCACCACCTGCTGCTGCTGGTGCATCGGCTGCTGGTGCGGCTGCTGCAACTGCTACAGGTGCGGCTTTAACTGCCTCATCGATATTGACATCGGCTAAGGCTGCAACTAGAGATTTAACTTGGGCTTCATTAACGTCAGCACCAGATGCTTTGACAACTGATGTGAGGTTTGCCTCGTTAACTTCTTTGTCTAGTTTGTGAAGAAGTAAAGCAGCGTAAACATATTCCATTGTATCGAGATTTTCTTAGGGCATAATATAAAACTATGGAGATATCACGCCTGAAATCTTAATTCAGAATTTTCAGACTTCGACATACAGCATATACAGTTCTTTTCAGATTTGGATCAGACAAAGAATCCTTTCTCTGTCGTAGAACTCGTTTTGCCTCATCTCTTTCAGAACCTTCTGGTAGTGATAGTACGGCATTGAAGAATTCTGGTAATGACTCTCGAATCCATCCATCTAGCATTGCATAGACTTTGGGGGGAACAATATCACATTTGTCTTTATCAAGATCTAGTTCTGCTGCATAATTTTCATGTTCAACTCTATGTACCAAAGCCAGAACAATATTGTCAGGGTTTGGATTTTCTAAAATTTCTCTTGAACGCTCACCTGTTTTTTCTTGAGCAATCTTGTTTTTGAGTCCAACAGGGTTTACAATTACACCATTAACTCCTACTCTTCTTCCATCAACACCAGTTACTACACCAAAGATAAAGTCATTAAATTCACCATTTTTTTTAACTGAGAAAATATGAGTGCCTTCTTTCAACTTGGGTTTCTTACCAAACATGGATAGACTAAATCACGTAGTGTATTTAATGTATTATTAATCGACAATTCTTAATATTGGAATGGAGCAGCCTCATCGTTGGATAAAAAAGAGATTCTAAAAGAATTTTCAGCAGATCCTGAGAAATACTATAATGTCAAATTATTTCAAGAGCAGGGATTTGTAAGAAAGTCATGTGCCAAATGTGGCAGATTCTTTTGGACTCTAAATGCAGATAGAAATCTGTGTCCTGATGATGGAACTGATACGTATTCATTCATCGGCGAGCCTCCGACCAGTAAAAGATTTGATTACACTCAAGCATGGAAGCAGGTTGAAGAATTTTTTGTAAAAAACAACCACACATCTGTTAGTCGTTACCCTGTTGTTTGCAGATGGCGAGATGATCTGTTTTTTACAATTGCATCAGTTGTTGATTTTCAAAGAGTGATGGGAAGTAAAGTTGTTTTCGAATTTCCTGCAAACCCTCTAGTTGTTCCACAGACTTGTCTACGTTTCAAAGATTTAGAAAACGTCGGAGTTACAGGACGACACTTTTCAAGCTTTTGCATGATAGGACAACACAGTGTTCCAGATTTAGGAGGATACTGGAAAGATGAATGTGTTGATTTAGACTTTAGATTATTGACAAACCAATTTGGAATTAAAAAAGACGAAGTCGTCTTTGTTGAAGACGTTTGGGCAGGAGGGGGCTCTTTTGGTCCGTCACTAGAATACTTTGTTCGAGGATTGGAGCTTGGAAATGCAGTATTTACAGAATTTCAAGGGGAGCTAGGCAAACACACCACACTTGATCAAAGAGTAATAGACATGGGTGCAGGATTGGAGAGATTTGCATGGATTACCATGGGAACGCCTACGGCATATGACTGCTGCTTTGGGCCAGTTAATGGAAAATTATTTGAAAAAATTGGAATTGATTCAGATTCTGAAATCTTAAAGAAATACTTTACAGAGATTGCAAAAGAGATTGATCACTATGATGATCTAAATCAGGTCAGACGTCTTGCAGTAAAAAATGCCGGAATCACAGATGACCAATTAAACAAAATGATCACACCCCTTGAAGGAGTTTATCTAATTGCTGATCATTTGAGGACACTAATCTTTGCAATTACAGATGGTGCTTTACCAAGTAATGTGGGTGGCGGGTATAACCTTAGAATGATGTTGCGACGAATCAATGGGACAATTACAAGACTAAATCTGAAACTTGACATTGATGACCTAATTGATACTCATATCGATTATCTCAAAGACACCTATCCTGAACTTGATGAAAAGAGAGAGGATGTCAAGAAGATACTACGACTTGAATCATCAAGATATGAGGATTCCAAAGTCCACATGAAGAAAAAAGCTGAAAAGATTCGTGAGAAAGGCATTCCATCAGTTGATGAACTCATTACATTGTACGAATCAGATGGTATTACACCTGAATATCTCAAAGAAGTGGATGCAATTAGCGAGATTCCATCACAATTTTACTCTAAACTATCTGATTTGCACCAGTCTGAAAAGAAAAAGGCAATTGCAGAACTTCCACTAGAAGAGTTACCTGAAACTGAGACATTATTCTACAAAGATGACCCAATGGAGTTTGATGCCAAAGTAATCAAGGTATTTGATGATCAAGTGATACTAGACAGAACTTCATTTTATGCCAGAGGGGGAGGACAAGAACCAGACTATGGCAGTATTGCAGGATTCAAAGTTGTTAATGTGGATAAACATGCAAACATTATCGTTCACAAGCTAGAAGGCGGAGTACCAAAGGAAGGCGAAATAGTTTCTTGTAAGGTTGATGAGACAAGACGTGCAAACATTACCAAAAACCACACTAGTACTCACATCATTAATGCATCATCAAGAGGGGTTTTGGGTTCATGGGTATGGCAGCACTCTGCATTCAAAGACGATGATCATGCAAGACTGGACATTACTCATCACTCTTCACTAACTGATGAGCAAGTTAAAGAAATTGAGGATGCAGCAAACCAAATGGTAAAGGAGAACTATCCAGTGAACATTGACTATTACGATAGAGGTACTGCCGAACAAAAGTATGGGTTTAGGATTTATCAGGGAGGTGTTGTTCCGGTAAAATCCGTTAGAATTGTTTCCATTGAGGATAAAGATGTTGAAGCTTGTGGAGGAACACATGTCAAAAAGACTGGAGACATTGAGTTAATCAAAATTACAAAGACTAAACGAATTCAAGACGGCGTAGTTAGAATAGAGTTTGTCTCAGGTGCAACTGCATTCCAATATGTAAAAGACCAAGAAGAAGAAGCTAAAAAACAAGAACAAGAAAAAATTGCAAAAGAAAAGTTAGAAAAACAACGAGAAGAAAATAAACAAAAAGCAAGAGAGCAGATCCCAGTTTTACTAGATAAAGTTCTAGCTGGAGAATCAGTAGAATCTGATGGAATCAGCACAAATGGGAAATTGTGTTTTACATCAAGTGAGAGGTATGATGATTATTTCCATCAAAACTTTGGCAAGAAACTAGTTGCAAAAGATGGTTCAGCTGCATTTTGTGGAATCTTTGAGGCAGGGCCTACAATTCGAGTTATGGTGTATGCAGGAGAGCAATCAGGCGTGAATTCAGGCGAGATTGCCAAGGAGATAGCCTCAATATTAGGAGGCTCTGGTGGAGGTGATGTTAAATTTGCTCAAGGTGGTGGAAAAGACACATCTAAAAAAGAGCAAGCAATAGCCAAAGCAAAATCAATGATTTTAGGATAATACTATGATAAACTGGAATGAGATAGAAACCAAATGGAGAAACAAATGGGCCGAATCAAAAGACTTTGAGACAAATCCAAATGAGAAACCAAAAAAATTCATCACAGTTGCGTATCCGTATCCAAACTCTCCGCAACACATAGGACATGGAAGAACATACACACTAGCTGATGTTCATGCAAGGTTTTATCGAATGCAAGGATACAATGTATTGTTCCCAATGGGATTCCATTATACTGGTACTCCCGTACTTGGTATGGCAAAAAGGATTGAGAAAGGAGAAAAAGAAATTCTCGATGGGTTAAGAAACGTATATCATGTTCCAGAAGAAGCAATCAAAACATTTGTAGAACCAATTAAAATTGCAGACTATTTTCATGAGGAGATTAAATCTGGCATGATAGAGATGGGTTATTCCATTGATTGGAGGCGAGAATTCACTACTATAGTTCCAGGTTATCAAAAATTTATCGAATGGCAAATTACAACACTCAAAGAGAATGGAAAAATTATTCAAGGGAGTCATCCAGTTGGGTGGTGTCCCAAAGATCAGAATCCTGTATCACAGCATGATACAATGGGTGATGTAGAACCTAAAATTGATGAGAAGAACTTTTTGATCAAATTCAAGCTTGGTGAATTTATTTTCCCAGTTACAACACTACGTCCTGAAACAA
>JABDOO010000060.1 GCA_013043295.1 Candidatus Nitrosopumilus sp. | reverse complement strand
ATGTAGCAAAGCGACTTGGTGCAGATGACGCAATGAGATTTTCTGAAAATCAAGAAGAGTTTCTTTCCAAATTAAAAGAAAAACATGGATTACTTGATGCAGCAATAGTCTTTGCACCAGCTGACATTGTTACTGACACTGCAATAAAATCAATAAAGAAAGGAGGCATGGTAGTGATTGCCACAATTGGAGAAAAGCCAGCATTTGTTGCATTTGAAGAAAAGACAATCAGAGGAACACTAATTGGATCAACTAAAGACATGGAGCAAGTAATCAAGATATGTGATGAGAGAAATATCGAAGTTGTCACAGAGGTATTTCCATTGGAAAAGGCAAACGAAGTTCTCAAAAAACTAAAAGATTCACAAATTCAAGCAAGAGCAGTTTTAATCCCTTAGCTTTTGGGCTTAAATAATAGAGTTTTAATGTTCATCTATGAATTGCAACAGATGCCACCATACAGATGAGGCACATACTCCAAATGAAAAAAGTAATTCAATAATCAAGGTCGGAAAATGTCAGATTCCTACCTGCACCTGTCAGCAATATCTAGATCCCATCCAAGAGATTGATGAGGATCTTTTGTAACGATTCATATATCAAAATTATTTCAGAGTTGTATGGACAAACACAAGCCAGCAGATGAGATGATCAAAGAATTAGATAACTTGCTATCTAAACTCAATGCCATGGAAATTGTTGCATCAGATGATTTTCAAAAAAACTCTATCAAAATTCAAAGGGCGTTAGTGGAGGGTCAAATACATACAATAAACGAATTTCAACACATGAAAAAAGCATTGGATCTATTGACTCTACAATTGTTTGATGTTCAAAACAAAGTTAAGAATTAAGTTTTGTATCACTTATACCACAACTTGTACATCTAAAGAGTGTAGATTTTTCAAGAATCTTTTCTGGTTTCATTTCAGCTCCACAACAAAGACAGGAAATTTTTTCAGCCTCAGTATTGTTTTCTGATTTTCTAATTACATAATCAGGTTTTTTTTCTTGAATATCTTCAGAATTGCAAACAGGTTTGTAGCCAGCCATTATTTTATTTACAACATTTTGCCTTTTTTCATCACTTGACTCAAACATTGGCAATATGGCCAAGTGTAGTGAATTTTCTCCCCTAGAGTTCTCTGCCCAACATTTGAAGCGTGAATGTTGTATAAAGAAGGATTTGTCTTCAGTCTTTTGGCAGTCACCCACATAAAGAATATTGAATTTGTCCTTATCTCTAGACATAATCAGATAAACCAATTTCTCCATTGGTGGGCCCCATTCTTCTAGAGGAATAGGTCCAAGAAACTCATATTGAAGAATTTGAATGCTCAATGTAGGTATTTTTGAGTACTTTCTTTTCATCTTTTCTCAAAAAAATTCACTAGTGCCATGATTTTGATCGCATTCTTTCAACTTGAAAAGATTAAATTCAAGAGTTATTGATTTTCCGTAAATGAAAGAGCCTCGCAATTATGCCCAAGTAGGATATTCAATGATTTTAGTAGCCGGCAGTTTGGCTGCAATAGGGATTATTGCATTGTTTACCGCAGATGATGTGTTACTATCTGATAACATCTCAAGGGATAAAACAGCTCATTTTAACGAGTGTAAAGAAAATGATTTCAAAACAGATGGCTGTGAAAAATATTGGGATAGAATCAATAACGAAGCCGCTGGAATTTATGTAGATTTAGAAAAATAACTCAGTATCCATTAGTAAAGTCTTCTAGCATATTCTGATTTTTTGTCAAACGATTCATTGCAAAAAATGCACCTCCAACAACTCCTGCCTGGTAAAAGGTATACAAGAAAACACCAGAGGATGTAGGATCAGACTTTGTAAAACTCAAAACAAGCATTGTAAAAAATACAAACGTTCCAACAAATGTAATTACTCTATTTAGAAATCCAGTATTCATTCCAACAATTCGTTTGGTTGCACCGGCCATCAAACCAATACTTGTTATGATTAGAAATGTTGCACCGCCATTAGCAGTGATAAAATTATTTATCCATGGAACAAGACCATCATCTAAAATTGTAACATCAGGCATTATGCTACCACCATTAATTGCAAAATTTACAGAACTGAACATGCCACCTATAACAAAAAAGAACAAGAATATTTTTACAATTGATCTTTTAAACGGACTCCTTATTTCTGATGGTTTGACAGCACGTTCTGTAATTCTTACACCATAAAGAAATCCTACAGCCATTGCAGGTACAAACATCAAGTTGATTAGAATTGGAGATTCTTTGTTAATGGCCTCTATCTGAGGATGAAATATCAGGAATAATAGAATTGCCAGAACTGCAGCTGACCCAAATAGTATCAAACCAATGTGACTGCGAACGCTAGATTCTTCATAATCATTCCAATTGGACATTTTATGACCTCAAAAGAAAATGATTAAAGAGCAAATCCAAAAATCATTTGCTCAAATTATCAATTCTGTTTACCCTTTTTTAGTAGAAATTGAGAGGAAAACCATGAAAGGTGGAAAGACACTGATAGTTATCGGAATTATAGTAGTCTTCTTTGGATTCATTTTTCATCTACAAGGCCAATCAATAGTTGGGCCTGAATCATCATTTATGTACTCAAATCCAGATTGGATTACATACGGTATACAAATAGTGGGATTAGGGATTATTTTTTGTATTGCAGGTATTGTGATTTTAAAAAGAAACTAGTTTGTCACTCGCAAAGTGATGGTACTGCGAATTTTTTCTAGTTTTCTGATTTTAGATGTGATAATTTCATTTATTTTGGAAGGCGAGTCAGTTACAAATTCTGCAACAACATCATAACTTCCATATGTAATTAAACAACTCTTTATTTCAGGAATTTTTTTTAATTGGGAATATAGAGATTGTTCTTCACCGATTTCACAACTAATTAGCATGTAGGCTTTTTCCAATTCAATCATTTTTTCTTAAAATTACATCAACTTAAAGACATCTAAGAAATTATATCTTCAAAACTGATCTCAAAAACCAGCTTCTATAGGATCTGCAGGTCTCATTATTTCTCGTAACAGAATTGTTGCAAAAGAACC
>JABDOO010000044.1 GCA_013043295.1 Candidatus Nitrosopumilus sp. | reverse complement strand
TTTCCATCTAAATTAGCAATTTCATTATTTAAAAATATCATGCCAAAAATAAAAGTTGGAACTAATGATAAAAGTAACATTGGGACTAGTATTTTATTTTGAATGCTATTAGCAATGAAATTATTATTGAGTTTAAATTTGCGTTTCATATATTACATCACTTAATAAATCCATTATGCTAAAAGCCAAATTAGTTTGCTAGCACCTGAAGTAATTCACTTAATTGAACTGGTTTCTTTAGAAAAGTAGTAATCCCTTCTTTCTTTGTAATATTTTCAATATCAACATTTGAAACAGATGATGCAGTCAAAATAATTATTTTATTATTTTTTAGCAAGTCTTCATTTTCCAAGGATTTTATCACATCTAATCCTCCAAATTCTGGCATAGACATATCTAAAATCACATAATCAAAAGACTGATTTTTTATCATATTTAGAGCATTTTGGCCGGTATTAGAAATTGCGCACTCATAGCCCTTTAAAGTGAGATATTTTGAAAACATGCCTGTAATATCGACATTGTCATCAACTACTAGGATTTTCATATAATGTATTATTTTGTAGTATCTTGTAATGGATAGTATGTAACACATGTTACGAACACAAAATATTATGTAAATTGTACAATCATAAGATATGAAGATGGTTAAAAATGGCCATTTTTTAAGACTTTAACCAGTTTTTCTATACTGAATTCATGACAAATCTCTCATTGTATCGACAATGATTAAAATATCATCTTTTTACACCTCAAATTAGTTGTCAAAAAAAGACTTTATCAAAATCTGTGATACCATTGCTACAATTAGTCCATTCATTAGATTTGTTGGAGTAATTGGAGAAAGCGGTGATCTTCTAGCATATAAGAGACGGCCAGATTTGATCCCACTCTTAAATGAAAAGAACACACAGTATCAATTTTCACATATTGCAATAAAGACAGATCTGGAAGGATTTTTTGATAAGAATTTAGGAGAAATTGAGTTCGTATGGGAAGAAAGAAAGAAGGTACAAACAATATCATTTGCAATTAAAAAATCAAGAGTATGGATTTCTATAGATAAAAAAGTCATCAGATCAGAAATGCTTAGAATCATAGACTCTTGCTTACCAATTGTAAAAAAATATTCCTAAAACTTTGAAGTGTCCCTATTGTGAAATAGATTTAGATTCTTTGAGTATGACGGATGGTTTGAAGCATATTTTAGAGCATAAAAAAGAAATACAAAATTAAAATATTTGGGAATTTTTTAAAAAATATTGAAGGATAAAGAAGAAATCCAAAAATTAATTGATGAAATAAATTTTAGAAAATCTAATTCAAAGAATTATGAAAAAATGAAAGCAGTAGAAATCAGTAAAGAATTAAGAGACATAATGAAATTTGAGCAAGAGTCATTTAAAAAAATTGAAGAATTTGAAAAAACTGAAAAAAATCAAGAGTTAGTTCAATATGCAAAAATGATTTCAAAAAACACTACAGGCAGAGAGATTGCAAATATCCAAGAAATATATTTAAAAAAAATTGATGAGGAATTTCTCAATTCAGGGTAAACTTATTGTTCATCTTCGTATAACCAACATCTAACATATCCCGTTTTGGTCTTAAATTTAGGAGGAACTTCTTTGCATTTTTCTATTGCCAAAGGACATCTTTCAATAAATCTGCATTGTGTTGGAGCATCAAGTAAACTAGGAGGATTACCTTTGATGTATTTTGGAGTATCTCCTTGTAGTCTAGGAATAGATTCTAAAAGTCCTTGAGTGTAAGGGTGTTTTGGATTTTTGTAAATTTGTTCAGATGAACCAAATTCTACCATTTGACCACCATACATTATGCCAACTTTATCTGCAATCTCAGATAAAACTGCCAAATCATGAGTAATTAACATGAAAGACATGCCATCTTTTTTTAGAGATTTTAATAGATTGATAATTTGTGCCTGAATTAAAACATCCAGTGCAGTAGTGGGTTCATCAGCAATAACAAATTTAGGTTTTAGTAACAATGCCATTGCAATAATTACTCTTTGTTTCATTCCACCACTAAGTTCATGAGGATATTTCTTTAGCACATTTTCATCCAGACTGACAGAATTCATAGCATCTGAGATTATTTTTTTTGGGTTACCATCAAAATTATGTTGTTTTAAGATTTCTAGAAATTGTTCATTGATTGTAAATACTGGATCTAGTGAATTCATGGCACCTTGAAAAACCATTGAGATTTTTTTCCATCTAAGTTGCTTATCAAAATTAGATTCATCCATTTCTAAAATAGAATTACCGTCAAATTGTATCTCTCCATTTGAAGTAGCTCCAGAAAGCATTCGGATTAAGGACAACCCCAAAGTACTTTTTCCACATGCGCTTTCACCTGCAATTCCAATGGATTCACCATTCTCTAATTCAAAATCAACATCATCTACAGCGTATACTGGACCCCTGGATGAAGAATATCTTGTCGATAATCCATTTACTTTAAGAAATGTCATGATTCTTTTAGATCCAAACTAGAATTTTTGTTTTGCACTAAGGGATATAAACAAGATTAATAGAATCAAAAAGTCGATTCAAATGAAATTACCAATTTGTGGCTTTGATGCAAAAAATTCAGTATTATGCCCTCAGTGTGAAGGAAAAGTAGAATCAGGTGAATTAACTAAAGCAGATGTTGAGGCATCGATGAATCTTGCACAAATAGCAAAAAATACTAAAGAAATAGAGAATTTTACACTTTATTCTTGTAAAGAATTTGATGGGAATTATGTAATGTCATTAGCAAAAAATGACATCATGATAATTCGACAAAGTCGTACTCTTTACAGAACATTACAAGAAAAATTCAAGGGCAAAATTTGGCTTACAGAGGCAGATGAAACAGATAAACGATTTATTGAGGACTTATTCTTTCCAACCAAAATACTATCAATTAACGCAGTATGGGCACCAGGTGGCGTTCAAAAAACAAAGGCAGTTGTTTCAGGGAAATGGACCCCAAAATTTCCAATAGATACAGAAAAAGTCATTCAAATTGTCAAGAATGCCCGAAACCTTGACATTGAGATAGAATTTGAGGATAAAAGATAGACATGGTGTTTGTTAAAACTCACGATATTTCTGAATTGAATGAAGAATTAATCGGTAAAGAAGTTGTTTTAGGGGGCTGGATTGAAGATCTTAGAAAATTAGGAAAAATGTCTTTTATTACACTACGAGATGTGTCTGGAATCTCGCAAATAATAGTCAAAGGAGAACTAAATGATAATCTGGGAGAAATTAATCGCCAAAGTGTTGTCAGTATCAGAGGGATTGTACAAGAAACAAAAGCGCGTGATTTTGCTTTTGAGGTAAAAGCTGAAGAGATAGAAGTTTTGGGAAAAGCAATTCATCCATTACCAGTTGATCCAATTGGCAGACTAGAAAGTAATATCGATACACGATTAAATCATAGAGCATTAGATATGAGAAATCAAAAAACAGCTTCGATTTTTAAATTACGTCATCATGTTTTGCAATCATTAAGAAAAACTCTTGCAGAGAAAAAATTTTTAGAAATTACAACACCAAAAATTATTGGAAGTGCTAGTGAAGGAGGCGCAGATTTATTTTCATTAGAATATTTTGGAAAAACAGCTTATCTAGCACAAAGCCCACAGTTGTATAAAGAACAGATGACCATCGGACTAGAAAGAGTCTTTGAGATTTCTAACTTTTACAGAGCAGAGAATTCTCATACAGGGAGACATTTGACAGAATTTACAAGTATTGACATCGAGGCTGCATTTATGGACTATGAAGATGTCATGAATGTTTTAGAGGCATTAGTGATTGCAGTGTACAAAGATATTTCAGAAAACTGTAAGGCAGAGCAAGAATCAATTGAGCATAAAATCGAAGTTCCATCAGGTCCATTTCAACGAGTAACATACACACAATGTATAGAAGAATTGAAGAAAGCAGGAGAGCAAGTGGAGTTTGGGGATGATTTACTAGACTCGCATCTTAGAATAATTGGTGAAAACCACCCTGGATTTTATTTTTTAACTGACTGGCCAATGAAACTAAAACCATTCTACATTAGAGAAAAAGATGATGACCCTACACTCTCACGTTCATTTGACTTACAGTATGGATTTTTGGAATTATCTTCTGGAGGAACCAGACTTCATAATCCAGAGATGTTAAAAGAAAGGTTGAAAGAGCAAGGATTAGATCCTACACAGTTTGCTGATCATCTTAAAACATTTGATTGGGGAATGCCACCACATTCTGGATGGGGTATGGGATTAGATAGATTGATGACTACATTAATTGGGATTGATAATGTTCGAGAAGTTGTATTGTATCCACGTGATCCAGATAGGCTAAGTCCATAGAGAGGAGAATGCAAGAAGATGACATTATTCTGTAAACAGTGTAACGAAAGAAGATTACCCATCGTACAACAAAAAGATAAAGCTCCATTATGGTTATGTGAAAAATGTGAAAATTTTACAGATATTGATGATATGATAATCAGGGAGCAAACTAAGGAAGAAAAAGAAGAGGCTGAAACAAAATTGGAAGAATTTCAAAGAGATTTTGTGTCAACAGGTGAGAAAAAAAGTAGAAGAAAGGGAGTGAATTAGCAAATAATTCATTCAAATTTTTATGGTATTGATGTTTTAACAATTTATGATTGATCAAGAAGATGCTAAAAAAGTAGTAGAAGTAATTGGGAATAATTTAATCGGCGTATCACATGATTCAAGCAGTTTTGCAAAGTTGCCAGATACTTTTTGGGGATATTTTGCAAGAGGACACGATAAAAAAGGAACGTTTGGTGTAATTGTCACTTATTCAGAAGAGGGAAAAGACGTGGATGAATTAATTAAAATGTATGAAGAATGGGCAGCAAAAAATAAAACTAAAGAATCAGAGTAACTCACTTTGTTTCTTTGAGTAGTTTACGATATCCTTGACATTCTTTACAAATGGGTTTTCCCTTATACTTGGGATTTCCATCAGAAATCTTTAGAGTTCCAGTAGCTATTTTACAAATACAGCATACAACCATACTAACAAGCAGGATTTGTATTTAATAAAAATTGGTAATTTTCAAAAAAAGTAAAACTATCAATGTTGTTCTTGAAAACCAAGTACCCAATCGATCAAATTTTTTACACTTTTTTATCTTTAACAAAATAAATTTAGTAGTGCTCATGAATGCAAATCATGAGGCATTTCGATGGATAGTTCTCAATCAAAAAAAGATTCATGAAGAATTTATTCAGAGAATTTCAGAATGAGTACATTTTATCACTAGATGGAAATCTGGAATATTCTTAAATATGATTTTGACGTATAGTATGTGACGAGAAGCCAGTGCTCTGCGTCGTAGAGCATTAGGTCTGGAAAACACATCATGTTAGGAATGCGTCCTAGAGTTCGCGTGTTTTCCATGTATCTCGTTGTTTTAAAAAATTTATTTTATTTTCTCAAACAAGCCTCGGAATCTGTAGATTTCTCAAGATTTGCAGTATTATCATGAAATGTTTTCAACTATCTGTTTTGTAAATTCTGACGTAGTCTTATCTCCACCAATATCCTTAGTTTTTACACCAGATTTTACTAAATCAAAAATAGTAGATTCTAATTTTTGTCCAACATCAATACATTTTGAATCATTGTGCTTATTTCCTAACCAGTCAAGCATCATTTTGATGGAGAGTAAGAAAGACGATGGGTTTGCCATGTTTTGTCCTGCAATATCAAATGCAGCCCCATGAACAGGTTCAAACAAAGCAAATTTATCTCCAATGTTGGCAGCAGGTGCCATTCCCAAACCTCCAACAACTTGAGATGACTCATCAGATAAAATATCACCAAACAAATTGGTGGTTACAACAACATCAAATTGTTCTGGTTGTCGAATTAAATTCATAGCACATGCATCAACATACATTTCCTCAAATGTAATATCAGGATAATCTTTTGATACATCAATACAAGATTTAGCAAATAATCCATCTGTTACTCTCATCACATTTGATTTATGAACACATGTTACCTTTCTCATAGAATCACGTTGTTTAGCAGTTTCAAATGCATATTTTGCAATTCGTTTTGATGCTTTTTCAGAAATTATTCTTAATGCGACTGCAGAATCACCCAAGCTAAATTCTTTACCAGTGTAGAGATCTTCAGTGTTTTCTCTAACTATTACCAAATCAATATCATCTCTTAAAGCAGGCATATGTGGATAAGATTTGGCAGGTCTAATGTTTGCATATAGATCTAACATTCTTCTTAATACAACAATTACATCAGCTGCGCTCTCACCAACAGGAGCTTTTAAGCACACATCAGATTGTTTAATATTTTCAACTGTTTCATCAGGGAGTGCTTTTCCAGTTTCAGATAATGCCTTGTCACCTGCAGATAATTTTGTTATGTCAAATTTCAAATCAAGTTTATCGTGAATTGTATTCAAAACAGATATGGCAGATTCTGATAATTCGGGCCCAATCCCATCGCCAGTGATTAACGAAATCTTGTACATGACACAATTTGGAACATGGTAATTTTAAATCATTAGTTTGTCTGTGAATCCATGAAAAATTGAAATTTCAATGAGAATTGGGTTAAAAATACGACTAGATTAAAATGACAAAAAATAAAAATTAGTTAGATTTTTCACATTTGTTCAGTATCTTTGAGCATTTTTTTGAGCACATTTCTAATTACAGGGATATGATCATCGTTAGCAGGACTACTCAAATGAGATTTTGGCAAAGTAACTGTAAATGTAGTAGGGTTATTACTCACATTTATTTTCCCTCCATGTTGTTCAACAATATTTTTACTAATTCCTAATCCTAGACCAGTGCCAGAAGTTTTTGTTGTAAATAGCGGTTCAAAGATTTGAGATATTTTATCCTCAGGAATTCCACTACCAGAATCAGATATTGAAATTATTACATTAGTGGAAGTCTCCTCAATAGAAACGTCAATAGTTCCAGTCTTTTCAATTGCCTGAATTGAATTAGTGATTAGATTTGATAAGACAGATTCAATTTTACTTTTATCACAGTTTATAGATATATTATTTTCTGGTAAATTAATTTTAATGTTTTCAGGAACTGAAATATTTGAAACTATATTTTCAAGTAAAATCTTTAATGAAACATTTTCTTTATGGAGTACTGAAGTTTTTGCAAACTCTAAAACATCATCAATAATAGAAAAAATTAATGTAATAGAATCTTCAATACGCTTAGAATAATTTTTTGTTTTGTCATCTATCTTATCACCTAAATTCATTTGCAATAGCTCAATACTACTTTTGATTACAGTGAGAGGATTTTTTAGATCATGAGACATTCGTGATGCCATAGTTCCTATTGTAGAAATTTTTTCATTACTAATTGCTTCTCTAGATAATTTCAAATTTTTGGTAAAAATTCTAAATATATAAAACAACAATAAACTCATAGTGATGCCTACTACAGGTATGAAGATTTCAATCAATAATCCCATTGTAGTTGGAGACGATTGTCCCTCATACAGAAATATCCAATCTCGATTGTAATTTGATATTGGAATTTCAGTTAAAAAAATGGCATTATCAGATTTATCATCAATATTTTTATTGGAATCAAAAAATAAATTCTCATCTGAAATATAATTATCATAAATTTTTAACCTTAAATTTTCAAAATTATTCTCATTAGATATATTATTAATGAAATCATTTATTCTAAATACAGCATATACTATTCCAGTTAATGTATCACTAGAAGTTTTATCGTTTGAATAAATGGGAATAAGCATTAAGAATCCATTTTGAATATCATTATCAATTTCTTGAACAAGAGTAATTTTTCCAGTCATTGTTGTATCCCCAGTTTCTTTTACTAAGTTAATTGCAGAATGTCTAGTTTGTTCATAGTTAATATCATAACCAATTGCATTTTGATTACGCTCATCTAAAGGCTCTACAAATAATACAGGATAATATTCGTCTCTTTCACCCTCAGGCTTAATTTCATAGTCAACAAATCCATAATTTTT
>JABDOO010000028.1 GCA_013043295.1 Candidatus Nitrosopumilus sp. | reverse complement strand
CCAAATCTTAAGAATATTGGTTTTGAGGATAATGGTAAACTCTCAATGAATCTGAATTCTGTTATTGAATTACAATCTAATGATGAACAACCAAGTACAAGTGTAACTGATGGAACAACTGTATTCTCTGAAATTGTTACTCTAGTTGAAGCTGGTCCAAATTCAGGAATATTTGATTCAGGAGATGATAATGACCAATCTGTAATTGGAATTTTGGATAATGCTCCAAGGGGACAAACTGGTTCTATAACATACAACAAAAATTCAATTTCTGTTTTAACTGGTTCTTCTTCTGCATCAGTCTCTTTGAGCAATCCCACTTTGGATATTGGAAATGGTTTTCAATCTTTAAAACCTGGAACTGAATTCCCAATAACACTGCACGATCCAGACCAAAATATCAATTCAGGCTCACGTGATCATCTTGACGTTTTCCGTGCAACCGCAACCATTCCTACTTTGACTATTGGAAATCCTACTACATTAGAGAAATCTGGTAGCGTAAAATTCCATTCTACATCCCCTGTTCTTGTAGGAGGAGATGACTCTAATTCATCTGTGCCTGATACCAAATCTGACAGGCTCATCATTGATACATCAAATGTAGTAAATGGCTCATATGAGATGATCTCAATGAATTTGGGAATCTCTGCCTCATCATTGTATTCTACTTTACTGGATGTCTCAAAATCTAATGTTGATGGTACAAATTGGATAAATTATGATTTAAGATCATTTGAAAAAGATTATGGTATATCTGATTTCTCTGATACTACATTTACATTATCTTTTGGAATTTTAGGCTCTTTCCCAATCACTATTGTTGATGCTGGTGATATTTCTACATCAAATGGATTTATTCAAATTGATGATGCTGACATTTTAGATCTTTCCGATGAAAGTGGAACTGTATTTCTTGTAATAGATTTTGATTCTAATGGTGTTGGTGATGCACTTACTATTTCCAGTGAAACAAAGAAACAACCAATAGTGATTGATTTCATTTCATTTGGAACTGTAAATTCAAAGGATGTAAACAATTCTATTTATCGTTTTGAATTAGAAGAGACTTCAGATAACTCCTCTACATTTGTTGGAACCATGGAATACTCTGTTGCAAACCAACTAAATATTTTGGATTCATCTTTTATTGAAACAATTCAAACAATTGATAACGAAATAAAAATTATTGTCACAAACAGACTGATCGATGATCAAGGCATTGTTATTTCTTATTCGGATCTTGATGTTACAGGCAGTCTTACTACTCAATCATCAAAGTCTGAAATTAAGACAAGCTCGGGAAAAATTTATTCAGATTCTCAATCATATAGATTTGGACAACCAGTCAAACTTACATTAAATGATCCTGATCTTAATTTAAGAAATGATTTAATTGATATCTATTTTGTTATCAATGATCCTAATTCCCCAAATGTTGACACAGTTGGAAATAATGGAATTGCATTGTTTGAAGTATTGATAAAAGATTTTCGATACAAGCGCTGTACTATTGATGGTGTGCCTTATGGAGGCTTAGGTGCCACCGGCTTTACTCTTGTTGAAACTGGACCTAGTACAGGAATTTTTGAAGGAGTGTTTAAAATGCCATCAAAAATATGTAATAAATCTGGAACCGCATTGATTTCTTCAGCAGGAGGAAGTCTTGATGTAAAATATTATGATTCTAGAGATGATCTTGGAAATGCAAATATTTTCACTTTACTAAAAAACCAACCAGTTTCGTTTTATACATCAGCCCAGCTTAGCAAATACGAAATCATAAAGCCAACTGCAGGATCTGTAGAAGAAATTATTCTTTCAGGCAATTTAGATAATCCCAGAAGAGGAATTCCATTAGATGTTGTAATTACAACTCCTGATGGTCAGACACAAAACTTTGGCTCAATTTTATCTAGTGCAGGCAATTTCAAATCTATCATTTCAATTGATGAAAAAACTTTACCTGGTACTTACAAAATTGATTTGTATCATAATGATTTGTTTGTAAAAACGATCTCTTTTGAAGTGTCAAACCCTCCTATCCCAGATTGGATAAAAAATAATGCAAAATGGTGGTCATCTAGTACTGTTTCAGATTCTGAATTTATTGATGCATTAGAATATCTAATTCAATCAGGTCTAATTACCGTAAATTCTGATGCTAAAATTTCCATTTCAGAACAAACAATTCCAGATTGGATAAAAAATAATGCAAAATGGTGGTCAGAAGGACAAATATCTGATGAAGACTTTGTTAAATCAATTCAATACTTGGTCAAAAAAGGTATTATTCGAATATAATATGGTCAATTTTTCTTTCATTGAAAACATAAATACCTCAATTCATGAATCAAAATGAAAATGAGGCTAACTGGGTTCTTAGCATTTGCATTATTATCAATTTCAATTTTATCTTATGGAATAAGTGGTGCTGCTTTTGCTGCTACTGATCCAAACCCTGCACTAACCGTTTCTTCTGATTTGGATATTTACTCAAATGGTTCAACAGTAATGATTACTGGAACAATTGGAGATTATGATTCTTCATCTGGTAATGGACTTACATTAATTATTAAATCTCCAGATAACAATATTGTCGGAATAGATCAAATTTCAATTAACTCTGATGGTTCCTTTGAAAAAAATTATGTTGCTGGTGGTCCACTTTGGAAATTAAATGGTGATTATGTTTATGAATTCAAGTATGGTGCTGACACATCAAGCATTGCTGTAAACTATGTTGGAGGCGAAGCAGTTATTTCTAATCCAGAACCAGAGCCCGAACCAGAACCAGAACCAGAGCCAACACCAGAGCCCGAACCAGAACCAACTTGTGGTGCAGGAACTGAATTAGTAAATGGAATTTGTCAAGTGATTAAAACTGAAGAACCAAAAGGTGGCGGTTGCTTAATTGCAACAGCAGCATATGGTACTGAACTAGCTCCTCAAGTCCAATTCTTGAGAGAAATTAGAGATAACACAGTAATGAGTACATCCTCTGGTACAGCATTCATGTCAGGATTTAATCAATTATACTATTCATTCTCACCAACAATTGCTGACTTGGAAAGAGAAAATCCAATGTTCCAAGAAGCAGTTAGAGCATTTATCACTCCAATGATTTCAACTTTATCTATTATGACATTGGCAGATAATGGTTCTGAAGTTGAAGTCTTAGGACTAGGAATTTCAGTGATTGCTTTGAATTTGGGAATGTATATTGCAGCACCTGCTTTGATTGGATTCAAAGTTAACAAAATTATAAAATCTAGATTATAATCCCAAATCTTTCTAGTAGGTTATTATACTATTACACATTATCCTACTTCATGCATATTGAATATGAAGAATTTGAATCAATTGAAGATTTTCTAATGTATATGGCCTCAGCTGCTCCGCCAATGAAAAATACAATGCCAATTAATTCATACAAAGGATATGTGTTATCTTTCATTCCACTTAGTCCTTCAACTGGCGAAACATATCTTATGCTATATTCAAAGGGTTCACTAGAACCTGGAATTTATGAGTTTGATGTTGCAACAAAATCATTCAAAAAAGTTGAAAATATTGAAAGAGCAGACAAAGTTTACTTTATTTCGCTAACACCAATACGAAATACAATTGCAGATATTGCTATAGAAAAACTATAATTTTTTGGTCTTAATCTTTGGAGCAGATACTGATCTGTTTCTAGCGTATTTGTCAATAATTTCATCAGGAGTTCTTCCATTAAACAAATCCTTACACAACCCTCGTAGGTATCTCATTATTGCCCATGTACCAGCTTTGAGAATTCCGTACATGAATACTTTCATGGGTGGACCATATGTCTTGTTTCTAAGAATAATTGGAATGATATCATTAATTACGCGCAAGTTATTTTCCCAACATTTCCAGAATAGTGTAAATTGTGCTTCATTCAAGTTTCCAAAGTGCATAGAATTCTTTTCACTAAAGTCTTGATATAGTAAAGGAGCTACTAGACCTCTAAAGTCCATTTCCCTAAAGTCACTCATCATATCTATAGTATATTGAATATCATCTGGAGTCTCATCAGGCCAACCAATAATTATGGTTGCAGCTGGGAACCAGTGATTTTCATTTAGAATTTTTGCACCCTCTCTTACAACACTTCCCCATTCTTCAGGTGCAAATGGTTTTGTTTTAACTCCAAGATGTTTCTTTACCATGTCCGGAGCTACGGTTTCTATTCCTAGATTAGTTGCAAGCCATCTGCCTGTTTTATCCTGTTCATTAACTTGAGAAATTTGCTGCATCAGTGTAGGATCTGCAGCAACAGCAGAAAATGTCATATGTGTGGTTCCAACAAAATTTGCTCCAAGACCTTTGAGGCCTTTCCACAAATCAACAATTGCATCTCTGTTAGGAACAAAGTCTCTATTATCACATCCATAAAGCAACATTTCATCAGAATGTAACCATATGGAATCAAATCCATAGTCTAAGTTAGTTTTTGCTTCATGCTGTAATCTTTCTAGTGGAAGATCTTTCTTTGATCTTTTGTTAACATCACAAAAGTCGCAACCTCTACCACATCCACGCATTGCTTCAATTAACGAATTAATTGTTGGGCCTTCTATAACTGGAATATTTTCAAGGTTTCTCACAAAACAATGCATTAATTCTGGTGCATCATTTTTTTCCAAATCCTGAAATAAATCAACAGCTAATTCATCGGCTTCTCCAACTACAACTGTATCTATTCCATGAATCTTCATTCTATCTGATTTTGCTAATTCCCATGCGCCATTTCCTCCAACTACAACTTTAAAATCATATTTCTTTTTGAGTTGAATAATACTAGCACACATTTTTTTGAACTTCATTGCGACATAAGATAATTTTTCTGGGGACATTGTAGTTGTTACAGGAGCCATACCTAAGGGATCCATTACATTAATTCCAACTACTTTTGTATCTGGTCCAATTGATTTGTTTAGCATTTCAGGATGTGCCATGAATACATCCTCTCTTTTGTAACCTCCTTGAATCAATGAGCTTTCTATTCTTCTTAATCCTACTTGAGCAACTTTTACTTGACCAGTTATTGGATCAGTTTCAACTGAAGGACAAAATACTTTGTCAAAAACCCATTCTGGTAGAACTTCATACGGTCCACATGCAATAAATCCATAAAGAAAATTTCCTCTATAATTTGTCATTAAACTACGATCAGCAGTAAGAACAACTCGTTTGCCAGCCAATTATCCATTTTCTTTTAGGTATCTTATATATCATTTACGAGTATGGTCAGTCCTAATCTTTACTGTAAATTATTTTTTTTAATTGCTCTGTTAGCAATATTTGCAGCAATACCTCCTGCAGCAATTCCGTTATCAATATTCACAACTGACAACCCCAAAGAACAGCTTTGAAGCATGGATGCAAGTGCTGCAATTCCTTTTTCCCCATAACCATATCCAACTGAAGTAGGAATTCCAATTATTGGAATGTCTACTAGTGTGGAGACCAATGTAGCCAAAGCTCCCTCCATCCCAGCAGCAACTATCACACAATCCACATCTTCATTGACCATCTCCTTCAAAATTGGAAAAATTCTTTGTATTCCTGCAACTCCTACATCATAACTTGTAATGCATTTACAATTCATAGCCTCGCACATTAATCTAGATTCTTCTGCCACTCCTATGTCTGATGTACCTGCAGTAATGATTGCAACTTTCCCGCCTTTGAATTTAATTGGTTTTTTGAATAAAAGCAGTGATGATGAATTTTTGCCTGTTTTGATTTTTACTTTTAGTTTTTTGGCAAATGCTAAAATTTTTGGATAATCTTTTTTCTTGATTCTAGATACTATCACTGAATTTGTTTTCTCAAGAGTTTTTTTTACAATTTTTTTAATCTCATCTAATTCTTTTGTTTCTGCAAAAACCACTTCAGGAATTCCTCTTCGTTTTCTCCTATTGATGTCAATTTTTGCAATACCTTCTATCTCTTCTATTGAATAAAGTGACAAAAGCTTTTTTGCATTATTTATTGAAATTTTTCCTTTTTTGACTGACTCTAAAATTTCATGTATTTCCAATGAATATTTTTCTATGCTAGTCTAAAAAAATGCTTAGATCTGAATGCCTGAAATGGCGCCCTTTACACTTTCAACTGCTTTATCAAACACCTGTTTCTCTTCGTCATTTAGGTCCAGTTCAATTATTTTTTCTACTCCTTTTTTACCAATAATTGCTGGTACTCCGATTGTTACATCTGAATGTCCGTATTCGCCATCAAGATATGTAGCAACTGGAATTACTTGTTTTCTATCTCTAACAACAGACTCTACAATAGCCGAGATTGCATTTCCTGGTGCATGTACTGTTGCACCTTTTAATTCAATAACTTTTGCAGCAACCTGTTTTGTGTTTATCACCAATTCATCTAATTTTTCTTTTGGAAGAAAAGATGATAATGGAATTCCAGACACTGATGAAAATCTTGGTAATGGAAGCATGTTTTCACCATGTTCCCCTATTACTAGTGCTCTAATGGAATCACGAGAATGACCTGTTGCTTCATGAATAAATTGTCTAAATCTTGATAAATCTAGCATACCTCCCATACCAAATACTCTGCTTCTATCAAAACCAGATACTTTGTATGTGATGTAAGCCATAGGATCAAGAGGATTTGTAACTGGAATTATCATAGAGTCATCTGCATATTTTTTTACATTTTCTACAACACTTTTTACAATTGTTGCATTAATTTTCAAAAGATCCATTCTTGTCATTCCTGGTTTTCTTCCAGAACCTGCTACTACAACAACTACGTTTGATCCCTTCATGTCTGCAAAATCATTTGAACCTTTTACTTCAACATCAATTCCTTGCTCTGATAACATATGATTGATATCCATTGCTTCGCCTTGAGGTAGGCCTTCAGCAACATCTAGCAATAATATTTGATCATCCAATCGCTTTAATGCAGAGAATAATGCGGCATCTCCGCCTACTTTTCCAGAACCAATTATAGTAATCATGAAAATCGGTGTTGATTTTGAATAATTAAATCTAATGAAATTCTTGAGATATTAGTCGAATTTATAAGCATTTTTGATAATTTTTAATCATGGTTGTTGTATTTGATCCCCAAATAGCTGGGATATCTGGAGATATGCTACTTTGTGCACTAGTCGATTTGGGTGCTGATAAAAATAAAGTAATTTCTGGAATTAAACAATCTGAAAAATTCCTTTCAAACTCTACAATTAAAAAAATAGATTTTGAGAAAATTCAGAAACATGGAGTTCAGGCATTACAACTAGTTTTAGAAATTGATGAGGATGTTCATGAAAGAAAGGGATCAGAAATAAAACAAGCAATAATTAATTCAACTAAAGAAATTCAACTTTCAGAAAAAGCAACTTTATTTGCACAATCTTGTATTGATACACTAATCACGGCAGAATCTATCATACATGGAATACCTGAAGAATCTGTTCATTTTCATGAAGCATCAAGTATTGATACTCTTGTTGATATAATTGGGATTACTATTGCTTTAGAAAATTTAGCCCTATTTGATGAAAAAATTCTATGTCTACCTATCGCAGTTGGTGGAGGCTCGGTATCTTTTTCACACGGAACAATGTCCAATCCTGCAAGTGCAATTTTAGAGATTTTTAAAAATTCAAACTTGATAATTAAGGGCAATGATGCAAATGAAGAACTTACTACTCCTACAGGAGCCTGCATTTTAGTGAATTTAACAAAGGAATCAGTAAATCACTATCCATCAATGAAGGTAGAATCTATAGGATATGGGGCAGGTCAAAAAGATTTTGAATCTTTTTCAAATGTTTTAAAAATTACTCGAGGTTCTGATAATGGGTTTACACTTGATTCAGTAAAAATCCTTGAAACTAATGTAGATGATGTATCAGGAGAAATTTTAGGGAATTTGATTGAAAAAATAATGGATAAGGGTGCACGTGATGTTTCTATTTATCATGGAATCACAAAGAAAGGCAGACCTACAAATCTTGTTTCTGTTATTTGTACTGATGATACACTAGATGATGTTGTAGATACTCTGGTATTGGAAACAGGAACTTTGGGTGTACGAATTTCTGATTCTAGTCGATTTATAGTTCCTAGAACTAATCACAGTGTTTCTGTAAATTTTAGTGGTGAATCTTTTTTGGTAAACTACAAAAAATCATCTTTTAAAGGAAAAACTGATTTTAAAATTGAATTTGATGATCTAAAAAAAATATCAAATGCCGTGGATAAGTCAATTAAGGAAACAGAAGCATTTTTGAGAAAAGAGATAGAAAAATTGGAGAATACACATGACCTCTCTTGAAAATCTTGTAAATTGGTTTGATGACAAAAATAAAGTCATGATTGCACTTTCAGGTGGTGTTGATAGTGCACTGGTTGCATATGCTGCATTTCAAAAACTAGGAAATAATGCAATTGCAGTAACTGCTGACTACAAAACCTTAGCTGAGGATGAACTAGAATCGTCTAAAAATATTTGCTCTGAAATAGGAATTAAACAACTTTTCTTAGATTACAGCGAACTTGAAAATGAAGATTTTACTAAAAATGATTCATCCCGCTGTTATCACTGTAGGATAGAATTGGGAGATCATTTGCTAAAATTGGCAAAAGAGCATGATGTGGAGGCTATAGTTGATGGGACCAATATTGATGATTTGGGAGATTATAGGCCTGGAATTGAGGCATTGAAAGAAAATGGAATACGCAGTCCTCTGGTGGAGACCAATTTTTCAAAATCCAAAATTCGTGATACTGTCAAAATGATTGGATTATCCGTATTTGATAGACCATCAAATTCATGTCTGGCATCTAGAATCCCCTGGGGTCAAAGAGTTACTGCAGAAAAATTAATTCGAATAGAATTTGGAGAAAACATTGTTAAACAGTTGACAAACGTAAAGCAAGTCCGAGTTCGTGACATTGACGGTTCTGCAAAAATTGAAGTTGAAAAACAAATGATTCCAAAAATAAATGAATCTATTTTGAAACAAATCACTGAGAAATTGACAATGATTGGTTTTTCTTCAGTTCAACTAGATCAAGAGGGGTATAAACCGGGAAAAATTAATGTGATTGCAGATTGATTTATCTAGACAATGCAGCATCTACTCAAATCCATGAAGATGTTCTA
>JABDOO010000026.1 GCA_013043295.1 Candidatus Nitrosopumilus sp. | reverse complement strand
ACCTATCGTAAGTGTGGAAAACGTTGTAGCCTCAGCAGATGTTGGGCAAAAAATGGACTTGAATGAAATCACCAAAACATTTCCAGATGTAGAATATCATCCAGATCAATTTCCAGGATTGGTTTTCAGACTTAAAACTGCAAAGACAGCTACATTGATTTTCACTTCAGGTAAAATGGTATGTACTGGTTCAAAATCTGAGGAAATGGCCAGAAAAGCAGTCAAAACAGTTGTACAAAAACTTCGAAAAGGGGGAATTAAAGTTAAAAAAGATGCAGTTGTAACAATTCAAAATATTGTTGCATCCATCAATTTAGGTGGAAAAATACATCTTGAGCAGGCTGCTAGAACACTACCAAGAAGTATGTATGAACCTGAGCAATTTCCAGGACTCATTCACAGAATGCTAGATCCTAAAACTGTGATATTGTTGTTCTCATCAGGAAAGCTTGTTTGCACAGGTGCTAAACAAGAACCAGATGTATATCGTTCTGTAAACAACTTGCATGCATTACTAGAAGAAAAAAAATTAATGATTTATGATTAACATCATAAGTCTATAACCTATTTTCATTAATTTCTAAAATTATTTTATTGGGCTACCCAAAGGGACATCTTCTGTAACAGTCAACCAATAGGGTTTGTCATCAACATCAGCTGCTAACAGCATTGCATTTGACTCAACTCCAGCCATTTTTTTTGGTTCAAGATTTGCAATTACAATTACAGTTTTTCCTACAATATCATCAGGTTGAAAGTATTGTGCACCTCCAATAATTACGTCTCGTTGATCATCTTGCCCCAAATCAATTGTACCTTTAATAATTCTAGATTTTCCTTCTATAGATTCAGTTTTGATTATTTTTGCAACTCTAATGTCTAACTTTGCAAAATCATCATATGTTACTGTAGACATGATTAGACTAAATTTATCCCGTTAAAATGAATTTCGAAATTCATTGTAATTCTTTTTTATCAATCCCACTAGTTTCAATTTCATATCTAAGTGCAGCAGGGAGTTCCATGTACTGCTTATTGACTAGAATTATTATTTGATCTTCAGGAACATTGACTTTTTTCAACAATTTTCCACGCTGATGTGCAAACGCATTTTTCCAAAATCCTGCACCATCTAATGTCTCAATTTTTGGCATGTACTATGTTAGTTTCAATTCATTAAATATTAAGTGACTGTGACGGAAGAATGGCAAACGCCATTGGAACTGGAGTTAATGTTCCGGATTTTAGGCATGTTACCCATCACAGTCTATTTCAAATGCAGTAGGAATCTAATATATTTGATGTAGAGCCAATGATGAATAGATATGGCTACTATTGAAGTAGAAGTTGAAATTAATGCAGAGATAGACAAAGTGTGGGAGATTGTCTCAGATATAGATAATGAACCTAAATTCTGGAAAGGGACAAAAGAAGTTAGAAATATTTCAAAAGAAGGAAACATCGTCAACAGAGAAGTTACAATAGCATTCAGAGATCAAAAATGTCTCCAAGAAGTGAAAATCCAACCAAAAGAGAAAATTGAAGCAAAATTCATCAAAGGGATAATAGATGGCAAAAAAATCATAACTCTTATTCCAAAGGATAGCAAGACAATACTTTCCACCTATTGGGACATCAAATTAACAGGGATGATGGGGATGTTTACAGGCATGATTAAAAAACACATCAAAAGTGGTACAGAGCAAGCAATGCAGAGTATTAAAAAAGAAATCGAGAGTTAGTACAAATGGATTTAATTTTAGATATTTTCAATTATACCTTAATTTCTATTTTAGTTGGAATCAGTGGAGCTTGGATTTATCTAATCAAATCAATGACAGATTCATTTAGACTTACACCATATCTTGATAAATTTAACAATACATCAAAAACCAAACCCAAAGTCTCAATAATATTACCAGCTAGAAATGAAGAAGAGTTTTTAGGAAAATGCTTAGATTCTCTAGTAAAACAAGATTATGAGAATTATGAAATTGTAGTAATTGATGATTCATCAGAAGACTCTACAGGAAAAATAATTTCAAATTATGAAAAGAAATACCCTAACATCATTTCCGTTTCAGCAAAACCAAAACCTGAAGGATGGATGGGTAAAAACTGGGCATGCATGGAAGGTTACAAAAAAGCAACCGGAGAACTTTTGCTTTTTACTGATGCAGATACAAAACATGCTGAAAATGTAATAACACTTGCAGTATCTCATCTGAACACTTTTGATTTAGATGCATTGTCTGCAATTCCGAAAATGCTTACATTTGATTTTTGGACAAACATTACACTTCCAATGATTTCAACATTCTTGCATACAAGATTTTCAGCTTTGAATGTAAATGATCCATCTAAAAAAACAGGTTATTTTTTTGGTAGTTTTTTTATTTTGAAAAAAAAGACATATCAGGAAATTGGAATGCATGAAGGGGTAAAGCATGAAATAATTGAGGATGGAGCTTTAGGCAAAAAAGTCAAAGAGGCAGGATATAAAATGAAAATGGTCCGAGGAGAACATCTTATTGAGGCTATTTGGGCTCGAGACAAAACTACCTTATGGAATGCATTGAAGAGACTGATGGTTCCACTATATCTTCAAAGTGGAAAGATTGCAATAGGAATATTTTTTGCTATAATGTTTTTGTTGTTTGTTCCGTTTCCAATCTTTGCAGCATCAATTGCCTTACCAGTAGAAACAACATCTGGGAAATTACTTTGTATCTCATCAGCGATTACTTCAATTCTAATTTACATTGGAGCAATGATTGAGGTGAAAGTTGGATTGAAATTGAGGTTGAGATATGCCTTGTTTGCACCTTTGGGTAGTTTTGTAGTAATCTTGGGATTTTTGAGTGGATTATTACAGGCTAAAAGAGCATCATCTGTCACTTGGCGAGGAAGAAGCTATTCCATGAAAGATCATTCTCAAAGTTCAATCAGTGTATAGCAAGCCTTTTAGATACAAAATAAGGAATAAAAAATCTCATGGACAAATCAGGAGTATTTGTAGGTGGGACTATAGGAGCTGCAATAGTAATTGCAATTGTCGCAGTGCTGTTTATCTCACCACCAGAATCATTAAAACCAGAAATCAGTGTTACAAATGGACATTCAACTAGTACAGTAGGAGAAGTCACTCCATTATATTCAAAATCATTATCACTAATTGAAATTTTTGAAAAATCAGAACCAGGAGTTGTTAGAGTTAATGTACAAAGAGGAGCAACAGAAGAAGTTTCTGGAGGAGTAGGCTCTGGTTTTGTTTTTGATAAAAAAGGACACATCATTACAAATGCCCATGTCATTAAAGATGCCAGCAAAGTTGTAGTTACATTTCTTGATGGCAGATCATATAACGCAGAAATAATTGGAACAGACCAGTATACAGACATTGCAATTATCAAAGTTAATGCAGATTTGGCTTTACTTAATCCATTATCAATAGGAGATTCTTCAAACCTCAAAGTAGGAGAACAAATTGCAGCGATAGGCAATCCGTTTGGACTATCAGGTTCTATGACTGCAGGTATAGTAAGTCAACTAGGCAGACTGCTACCATCGGGCTCAGGGTATTCAATTCCAGACGTCATTCAAACTGACGCTGCAATCAATCCTGGTAACTCTGGAGGGCCATTACTTAACATGCGTGGAGAAATTGTTGGAATCAATACTGCAATTCAATCAGCAACAGGAGAGTTTACAGGGGTTGGGTTTTCAATTCCCTCACAGACAGTTGCAAAAATCGTTCCAATACTAATTGAAGATGGGGAATACAAGCATCCATGGATTGGAATAGCAGGAAGAGACATTGATCCAGACATGGCAAAAGTATTGGATCTAAAGGATGCAATCGGATTTCTTGTAATTACAGTTGTAGAAGATAGTCCGGCATCAAGAGCAGGATTGATTGGTTCAGATAAAACCATTGACGTGGAAGGAGTCAGTTATCCAATTGGAGGAGATATTATTTTGGCAGTAGATGGAATAGAAGTTCGAAAAATTGATGATATTTTGATTCATCTTCAAAGAGTCAAATCAATTGGAGATGACATGGTTTTAGAAATTCTTAGAGACGGCAGAACAACAGATGTTACAATTACACTTGAAGAAAGACCAAATGGAAACTAATTAAGCACACAAGTTTTCTC
>JABDOO010000012.1 GCA_013043295.1 Candidatus Nitrosopumilus sp. | reverse complement strand
TTTATGATACTGTTTAGCAATTCGAGTGTTTTTGTTCTAGATTCTGTGCCTGAAGCTCTTACAATATCTTCAATTCTAAGCGGTCTGCCTGCAGAGTAAAGAGCAGCTTCAATTCTTGCTGTTGCCTCATTCAAATCTTCTATTTTTGCCATCTTTTTTTACCTCTAGTTTGTAAGATTATCCTTGATTACAATAATTTTGATGTCGTCTCCCACCTGTTCAAGATCCACTCTTTGGTCTCTTGCCAAAAATAATGCAGCAAAGAAACATCTGATGGAATCCACTTGATCAAGATCTAAAATTATATCTTGTAATAAACCAAAACCTACCTCTCCAATTTTTTTCATGATTAAATCTTCATACTTTCCAATAATACTTTCAAGAGAAATAAAAAATTCTTGGAAATCTGGAGCTTCAATTGGTTCTATATCTAACTGCTTATTTCTTCTAGATTGTGGATTTGCAATTGTTCCGATGAGATTTTGTAATAATCCAAGCAAGTCATCTAGTGATACTGGATATGTCGACTCGTGTCTATATGGTATATCTATTAGTTCGATATCTACATCTGTTCTTTGATGCATCGGTTTTTTCTCCATAGCCGCTTTTTGTAATGCAAAAATACTTTCTACCTTCATTCGATAAATTAATGATGATGATAATGCGGCCATCCCTGCCACTTTGAGATCCTTCTTGCCTGTCTTATCCAAAATTTTTATCAATAAATTCAAAATCTGAATGAGATCAATTTCCCAAACGTCTTTTTTAACAACTGAGGATGGACTAAACAGAATGTTTACTGGCTCTTGAGAAATGCTATTGGGAGTTTGTGCTTCACTCACATGTTCAGTTTCTATCTATTCAATAATATCTAAGGGCTCTATTTTTTTCTCACATCCAGTCAACTCTTATATTGTAAGTGTGAAAAAGTCAACTATGAAATCTGCTAGAATTACAGGTCCAAATGAGCCCCTTGCAGTCTCTAACTTTGAGACTCCTAAACCTGAGGGTTCACAGGTTCTAGTCAAAGTAAATTCTGTGGGTGTTTGTCATAGTGATTTACATTTGTGGGAAGGTGGATATGATCTTGGTGATGGCCAGTTTATGAAAGTCACTGACAGAGGTGTAAAATATCCTGTAACTCCTGGCCATGAGATTGTCGGTACCGTTGAAGAAATTGGAGATAGTGCATCAGGGGTATCAAAAGGGGATCAAGTTTTAGTTTTTCCATGGATTGGCTGTGGAGAATGTCCTGCATGTAAAGTAGGAAATGAAAATCTATGTGATACTCCAAAATCTATGGGTGTCTTTCAGGATGGTGGTTATTCAGACTTTGCTTTAATTCCAAATTCAAAATATTTAGCTAAACTTGATGGTGTAGACCCAGATGCTGCAACATCTCTTGCATGTTCAGGTCTTACAGCATACACAGCAATAAAAAAATCAAATCAAAACTCTCCTGAGTTTATTGTGATTGTTGGTGCTGGTGGTTTAGGATTAATGGGAGTACAAATTGCAAAAGCAATTACTAATGCTAAAATTATTTGTGTTGATCTAGATGATCAAAAATTAGAAACAGCAAAAGAAATGGGTGCAGATTTTACAGTTAACTCAAAAGATCCTGAAACTGCTAAAAAAATCATGTCTATTTGTAATGAGAAAGGTGCAGACAGCGTAGTTGATTTTGTTAATGCCCCTCCAACTGCAAAACTTGATTTTGCAATTCTTCGAAAGCGTGGAAATTTAGTACTAGTTGGTTTGTTTGGTGGCTCTATTGAATTGTCTCTTGTAACTATCCCTCTAAAATCAATCATCATTCAAGGTGCATACACTGGAAATTATACCGACATGGTTGAACTCCTTGATCTTGCACGAAAGGGAACTATCAATCCGGTAATTTCAAAAAGGTACTCTTTAGATGAGGCAAATTCTGCATTAGAGGATCTTAAAGCACGAAAAATAATTGGTCGTGCTGTAATAAATCCATAGTTCAATCTCATACTACAAAATTTTATAACAGAAAATAATTTCTAATTATTATTGGATACAAAAACTAGCTGTGAAATTGCTTTAACTCATCTTAAAAATAAACAGTTCATTACTGCTCATAATCTTTTTCTTGATCAAGCTGAAACTTTGAAAAAGTCTGAACTACTAAAATCTGCTTTATTGTTTATGTTGGCAGGAGAATGTAAATCTAGACAAGGAAAAGTCTCTGAAAATGAAATTAAAGAAGCCAGTGAACTTTTTTTAAAATATTCTAAACTTAAAAATTCTACAAATGTAAAGGGTGCATTACTATGTGCATCAAAATGTCTTTTGAGTTTAGGAGAATTTGATAAAGCAAAAGATGCATATCAAAAAGCTAAAACCATTACTCAAACTTCTATTCAGGTTTCACGTCCAATTGTAATCATTGATGACAGTAAATCTATAGCAATGAAACTAAAAATGTATTCAGAAAAATTAGGTTATTCTGAGATTCATGTTTTTGAAAATGGAAAAGATGGTGTAAAAGGATGTAAGGATCTATTTTCAAAAAACAAAGTACCTATAGTGTTGTTAGATATGGGATTACCTGATCTTGGAGGAGATGTTGTTGCTACAAAATTACTAAAAGAAAAAATTGATTTACAAATTGTTGTGATAACTGCAGATGAAAAATCCACTTCACGTGTAAACAAAACGATTAGCACAGGAGTCTCTGCATTTATTCAAAAGCCTTTCACTCTTGATGAACTTAATAAAGCACTAGATATTGCAGAATCTGAATATTCTTTATTACAATAATAATAGTGACATATTCAAAATATTGACATCTTTAATATCGATTTCATTTATTCTATAATCAATTAATTCATCTGAAAATTTCTCTACAATTTTCTGTGATGTATTTTGTTTATCCGAATTTACCTGCAGTAATACTAGCATGTTCCATTCACCCTCCATATTTGAGACAAGGAGATAGTTGTCTAGTTTTGTAATAAAGTCTTTAATAGAATCTTTAACTGCCTCTAATGATTTTGATGGCTTTAGTTTCATCAAAACTGCTTGGTAATGATTAATTCCTGATACGTCTGTTAGTACGGCTTTGTATCCTTTAATGATGCCACTCTTTTCTAAACGTTCTATTCTTTTTCTAATCGTTCTATCCGATACATCATGTCCTGATTTTTTTAATTCTGATGCAATCTCTTTAGATGGTGTTCTTGCATTGTTATTTAGGATTTCAATAATTTTTTGATCAACTTTATCTAGATTTGACCATGCATCTTCACTCATAACCATCTCAAGTTCTAATGCCTTTTGAATTTTTGGTTAAATTTGTGCATGTCTCTATTTTTACAATTAGTTAATCTTCTAGAATCCAACCTGATTGCATAAAATCCTGGTCTTCTATTTCGCCAACTTTTGTTGCATACCTCCAGATATATCCCCCCTCCGGCATCATCTTGTCTTGAATTTTTACTAGTGCCTCTATTTCTGAATCTAGATTACTATCGGCAGTTCCACACTCTTTACAGAACTTGCATTTTTTATCAAGTACAATTGGTTCTGATTCTATCAGTGGGTATGCTGTACATGCAAGTGGTCTTTCATTGTAAATTTTACATGGAAATCCACCGTGTGGTGATTTATCTCCACTTTGTATATCTAAAAATGGGCAAGTGTTACCATTTTTTTCAGTTCCCATTAATTGATATGCCAAAATTTTTGTCGGATGAGAATCTATTTTTTCTGAGATACCTATTCTAGGCAAAATTGTAATCTTTATTCCGTTTTTTATGGCAAGTTTCTCTATCCTCTCCTTTTCTTCTGGGAGAATTAATACTCCTATTTTACCAAATTTTTTACTTGGATAATATTCCCTTTCAACACAGCATTGAGAACACTCATCAATACATCGAAATTCCATAATATACTACTCCAAACTAGATAAAAATCTCTTGTGAATGAAATTTGTTAAACTTGGATTCTAGAAAAACCCTACCAGTTATATGCTCATTATTACAATTATGAGTATGGGTAAGCGCCAAGTAAAAAATGAAAGTGCATTAAAAGAAATTCGATTACCTGAAGAGGGTGAACTTTTTGGCCGTGTTCTGAAAATGCTCGGTGGAGAAAATGTCATGATCAAATGTGATGATAATGTTACCCGTCGAGGAAGAATTAGAGGTAAACTAAAGCGAAGAGTTTGGATTAGAGATAATGATATTGTAATCATTGCTCCTTGGGACTTTAAGGAAAATGAACGTGGTGATATTGTTTGGAGATTTACTCTTCCTCAAGTAGAATGGCTCAAAGATAACAACCATATCGCAAAAGATTTCTAGTTTTGTTACAAAATTTTATTTTGCTTAGTTAATATAGTGAGTTAATCGTTTTAGAATCAAATGGAACAAGGCACCGTAAAGTGGTTTAACCGTACTAAGGGCTTTGGTTTTATCGAAAGAGAAGGTGGAGACGATCTGTTTGTTCACAAATCAGATGTTGACGGATTCATTAACGAAGGCGATAAAGTCGAGTTTGAAGTAGGCGAAGGTCAAAAAGGACCAGCAGCCCAAAAAGTCAAAAAATCAGCATAGGCAACAAATTTTTTAATTTAAGATTTCATCTTTGTTTTCTTAAACTAGTCTATCTTTTTATTATTTTTAATATTGTTTTAAAAAATATGTGGTCCCGCGGGGCGGAATTGAACCACCGACAACCCGGTTTCTGTATGCCTGATATGCTGTTTTTCGGTCAGCCATCTAAAGCCAACAACTACAGCCGGAAGCTCTACCAGGCTGAGCTACCACGGGACAAGAAAACGAAGTTCTCTACTATTAAAAAACTATCGTAGATGATTTTTTATTTAGATCGATTGGATCTCTAAAGCATAAATACCCAAAAATAAAGTTCAGATCGTCGTGTCAGAACTAACTCTGTCTTATTCTGGATATGTTTGTGCACCATATCTGCACAATCATGAATCTGTTGAACTAAAAGAATCTTGGATTAATTCCAAAAATATTGAAAAATTATATTTCGTTACAGGTACTTTTTCTTCAGAAAGTAAACCCTACTTTTCTGATTCCACCAATCATTACATTTTAGCCAAATTCAAAGATAGTGAACAAATTTCCAAAGATCTTGAAAAATATAATCAAGCAAAAACTTCATTTGTCTTTAACATCAAAGATGATCTATTTCAAAGAGAAGTTGAAGGTGAGACAAATTTTGTCTCAGTTTATTATTTGGAGTATGGTGATGAAGGTGATGATTTAGAAGAAATTGCAAGTTTATTATTAAAAAGAGAGAAAATTGAGATAGCTGGATTAGGAAATATGAATACATTTTGTCTAAACACTTCAAAATTTACGTTTCCATATTCAGAAAATATAGTAGTGATTGAAGTTGCAAGTGAGAAGAGTCATCAAAGTGTAAAGAAATACTGTGATCAAACTAGACGAGAAATTAATCGAAAAGGAATGGTGATGACCAATTTAATGAGTCTCTCAATTCTTGATCAACTAAAGTAGAAAAGTTAAATATTCGACCAAAAACTGTTTTTCATGAGTAAACCTTCTGATCTTGGTTCTTTGAAAATCGGCTCATACATTCTCTTGCCACACTCAGATCAACCTAGTGGTGAGCCATGTAAAATTGTAGAATATGATACATCAAAACCAGGTAAGCACGGTGCAGCAAAAGCAAGAATTGTCGGTCAAGGAATTTTTGATGGTCAAAAAAGACCTCATGTAGGACCAGTCAGCATGCAAATTCACATTCCAATGATTAACAAAAAAGTTGGTCAAATTATCTCAATTAATGGTGATACCATTCAAGTAATGGATTCCGAAACATTTGAGACTGTAGATATATCTTTGATTGATGATGAAGTCAAAGGTAAATTAGAAAATGGTCAAAATGTAGAATACTGGGTTGTAATGGATAGAACTAAAATAATGCGCATTAAAAGCGATTAAGGATGCTAATGATTATCGGAAAAGCCGTCTGATTTTATGATGACGATTATGAGTATTGAAGCGTCCTTTTTCATTAAACTTAAAAAATTTAACAAATTGAATCTTTTTTAGATTATGAAATTAGCTTCTCTTTTTTCGGGAGGAAAAGACAGCACATATGCAATTTATCTTGCTAAAAAACAAGGACATGATGTAAGATGTCTGTTGAGTGTATTTCCTAAATCTGATGAAAGTCATTTGCTACATCATCCAAACATGAAATGGACTAAATTACAATCTGAAACAATGCATATTCCGCAATTAACCCGTACATCTGATTCTGATGCCACTGAAACTGAATTAACTCTGATTGAAAATCTATTACAAAAGGCAAAGGATCAATTCCAGATAGAGGGATTGGTTCATGGTGGAATTAAAAGTAAATTTCAAAAAGATAAATTTGAAAATGTTTGCTCAAAACTAAATTTGATTGTTATGGCCCCTTTGTGGGATTTAGAACCAGAAAAATACATGAATCAATTAATTAATTCAAAGTTTAATTTTATAATGACTACAGTATCCTCAGATGGATTAGATGATTCATGGTTGGGGAAAACTATTACAAAACCGGATCTACTTTTTTTGAAAACTTTATCTCAAAAATTTGGTTTTAATTTAAATTTTGAAGGTGGTGAGGCTGAAACCTTTGTAACTAACTGTCCTATCTTTGAAAATTCTATAAAAATTAATCAATCTAAAAAAAGTTGGGATGGCTATCGAGGAAGGTTTGAAATAGTGGATGCAGAATTGAATTACC
>JABDOO010000002.1 GCA_013043295.1 Candidatus Nitrosopumilus sp. | reverse complement strand
CTAACATAATTTCTTTCATAGTTACTAATTACTTCATTATTTTCACATGCTCTACAAATTTGTTTAAGAATTCTATCGTCTCCAAAATCCTTGTCCAAAAGTTCCTTTACATCATCCAATAATGGATCTGTCATGATTAATTCCACTCAAATTGATTATTTATGAATATATGTCAGATAGCTATTTTTGATGGATTTTTTGGGCTTGAATTATGACTGTTCTAATGTAATCTTTTGCAGTAGAATCTGTAACACCCATTTGTTTGGCTCTTTGATATAGCTCATTTTCTGTTGGATTAGTCAAATAACACTTCAAAAGATAATTAAGTCTATGAGATCTTTTTTCATCACTTTTCATAATTTTATTTTTCTCTGATACTAAAAAGGTCAGAGGATTATGAAATAACCAATTCGATGAAAGAGTATCATAAAAATTGAATAAAAACATATGATCTTTTTTAAACAATACCAAAAAACCAATTCAAATGAAACGAATCGAGGCAACTGTTCAAGCAACGAAGATCGGTGCAGTCACTGAAGCAATTCATGATATTGTAGGGGGATTCACGATTTTGGAAGGTAAAGGTAGAGGTTCTGGAGCCAGACAAGAGATGAGATCTGGTAGAGGAACAGGTACTATTACTGCAGAATTCAATCAAGTTGCAACAATAAGTACAGTCGTAGATGACTCAGAGGTAGAAAAAGTTTCCACAGCAATTGCGGATGCTGCTTTTACAGGAAAAGGCGGAGATGGTATTGTTGTTGTATCAAATGTGGATAGTGTTCTGAATATAGCATCTAAAAAGAGTGGTTCTGAAGCCCTCTAATCATTTTCTTTTATGAAAAAATTTCAATATAATATTAGAATATTCTGCTGAGAGGTTAACTACTCCTCTCAGGGTGTTATCCCTTTGGGGGACATGTTGTTGAAGGGATATTTAGTATTACAATTTGAGTATAAAAGCTAAGGATTTTGAAAATTATTGTTGGCCTTCGATTCCCATTAAAGTTAGTGTAGATCTAATTTTTGGAATTTTTCTAATCTTCCAAGTAATAGTTTCTCTCAGTGCCTCGACTTGATTTGATTCAACTTTTGCCAGAATATCATATGCACCAAAGGTACCATGTACTTCAATAACACCTTCAATGGATTTTAGTTCCGTGATAACTGCTTCTTCAGAACCTAGTTCACAGTTTATGAGGACATAAGCTGTTGCCATTATGATTCAACTCCTATTTTCATACACTAAATGCTCGCTTGAAATATATAAGAATAGTCCAATTTACTTAAAAATTCAATATAGAATTAGTTGATTTCACAAACAAATGTACAGGTAATTAAGATTTCTTTAAAGATTTCTCCTATGAGTTATAGGCTTCATTCATAATTTTCTCTAATTCTTCAATATTTTTTGAAAGAGTAATTTTTGAGCGAAGTTTTGAACCACCTTTCATGCCTTTTGTAAATCTCATGGCTTGACCTTTAATGTTTGCAAATTTAATTTTGTATTTTGAAGTGATATGCAAATAATCAAAAAAGGAATCTAATCGATCTTTGAAAGAATATTCCTTGTACGAATTAGTTTTCAAATAATCATTGATTTGTTCAAATAAAAATGGATTACCCATGGCACCTCTGCCAATCATAACATAATCACAATTAGTATTGTCAATCATAGTTTTAGCATCTTCTGGAGTTATAATATCACCATTTCCAACAATTGGAATACTAGAAATTTCTTTTAATTCTTTAATCAAATCCCAATCTGCATTTCCAGAATATCCTTGACTAACAGTTCTTGGATGAAATGTAATCATTTCAATTCCTTCATCTTCTGCAATTTCAGCAATATCACGGAAAAGAAATTTACTTGCATCAGTAACACCTGAACGAATCTTTAGAGTTACTGGTTTTTTTACCGCATTAACCAAAGTATTAAAAATTTGTTGAGTTAGATTAACTTCTTGTAAAAGTGCACCCCCTGCCATTTGTTGAGTGATATGGGGTGCAGGGCAACCCATGTTATAATCAATAATATCAAAAAAAGGTTCAACTATTTTTGCTGCCTTTTCTAGAGCGCTAAGATTAGAACCAAATAATTGAATTGACAAGGGTCGCTCTTCATCTGAAAATTCTATAAACTCTTGAATAGTTTTCATTTTTTCTTTTAATTGATTTTCTTTTGCAATAATGCTATGAATATTGGTAAATTCAGTTACAACCAATCCTGCCCCCATTTTTTTACATTGTAAGCGAAGTGCAGGATCACTAACACCTGCCATGGGTGCCAAAAATGCCCTGCTAGAGAATTTAGGAAGCATGTGTTAGTTCTACAAGATGAATATATTTAGTATGTCTAAAAATCAGCCTTAGATTAAATTATTAATTATCAGGACAGCCGTCTTCATCTCTATCACCATCATAGTCTTCTGGATCAAGTGGGCATAAATCTTCATCATTAATTATATCATCTAAATCATCATCGTGAACAAATCTCTGTTGTTCAGGAGCAGTATCAGGACAACCATCATGATCATTGTATTTATTCCATGTTTCTGGATTTGTTGGACAAGAATCAATTGCATCATAATATCCATCACCGTCAGAATCAGGTCTTGTAGGAGTTGTAGATTCTGCTGCTAAAACATCAGGACAGCCGTCCCAATCCAGATATCCATTAAAGTTCTCTTGTTCATCTAAACATGCATCCTTTCTATCATCTATTCCATCACCGTCAGAATCTGCAAATATGTAAGATGGAATAGTAGTTGTTATTGAATCGGGGCAGCCGTCTTCATCCTGATAGAAATTATAAGTTTCAGGTTCTAGTGGACAAGCATCAGAAATATTGGGGATTCCATCTTGATCAGAATCTAAAGTAAATACTAGTTTGTCTGGGCAGCCGTCTTGGTCTTGGAAGCCATTGAATGTTTCTGGTTGAGCAGGACAAGAATCTAATACATCTGGAATACCGTCACCGTCAGAATCTGCCGTACGCTTGTTATCAGGGATTAAATCAGGGCACCCGTCTTGGTCTTGATATCTATTGTAAGTTTCTCTTACATTTGGACATTGATCAACATTATCAGTTATACCATCAAAATCAGAATCCCCAAAGGAGTCATATGCAATAGTATCTGGACATCCGTCATCATCTAGATATCCATTATATCTTTCAGCTAATGTTGGACATTCATCAATTTCATCAGGAATATAATCATAATCAGCATCAGGTAAAGCAGATTTTGAAAATCCTGCAATGTCTGGACAACCGTCAGTATCCAAGAAATCATTATAATTTTCTGGCTCGTTAAGACATTGATCCCATCTATCATCTATTCCGTCACCATCAATATCTGGGAAAACATAAGATGAAACAAGAGAATCAGATGAATCAGGACAACCGTCACCATCTTTAAAGAAATTATAAGTTTCAGGTTCTAGTGGACAAGCATCAGAAATATTGGGGATTCCATCTTGATCAGAATCTAGAATAGAGTTATTTTTATCAGG
>JABDOO010000032.1 GCA_013043295.1 Candidatus Nitrosopumilus sp. | reverse complement strand
TCACACAAATCAACACAGATAGCAAAAAACAAGATTTTGATTTAGGAGATGTTGTTTTAGAAAGATGTGTTAGTTATTTTCGAGGTTTGCACTTTACTGCAAGTCTAGAATTTATGGACATACCAGTATTAAACAAATTTGAAGTTGCAAATATTTGTGGAAATAAAATGTTCATGACATTACTTTTGAAAAAAAATAACATTCCAACACCTAAAACATATTTTTCATTTTCAAGTGATAGTGCTGCTGAGAATTTAGAAAAAGTAGGTTTTCCCTTGGTAATAAAACCCGTAATTGGAAGTTGGGGAAGAGGAGTAATGCCACTAAAAGATAAAGATACCATGGAAGCAGTTTTTGAAATTAGAGAAATTACAGATAGTCCACATGACAGAATATATTATTTGCAAGAATTAATCAAAAGACCACCAAGAGACATTAGAGTTATCACTGTTGGTGATGAACCAATTGCAGCAATGTATAGAAAATCCTCAGGAGGTTTTAAAACAAATATCGCTTTAGGGGCTGATCCTGAACTCTGTGAGATCACAAAAGAGATGGAAGATATGGCAGCAAAAGCATCAAAAGCCATGGGTGGCGGAATATTAGGAATTGACATGATGGAAGACGAAGAAAAGGGTCTAGTTGTGCATGAAGTGAATAATACTGTGGAATTCAAAGGATTAGCAAGAGTTGCACAACGAAATATACCAAAAGAAATGGTAGAATATGCTCTAAACTACGTAAGAAAATAAATTATACTCCTTTAGGAGGTGTCTTATCATGAAAGTGGGAGTTGTAGGTGCATCAGGTTATGTAGGTGGAGAAACTTTGCGTCTCCTAGTAAACCATCCAAATGTAGAGATCGCAATGGTTACATCAAGACAGCATGTAGGAGAATATCTTCACAGGGTTCAACCAAGTTTGAAAGGATTTACAGATCTTACTTTTTCAGAATTAGATTATGATAAATTAACTGACAAATGTGATTTAGTTTTCACAGCAGTTCCTCATGGAACAGCTACTGAAATTGTAAAAGCACTCTACGATAGAGGAGTCAAAGTAATTGATTTGAGTGCAGATTATAGATTACATAATCAAGATGCATATGACAAATGGTATGGATGGGAGCACCCACATCCAGATTATTTAGAAAAATCAGTTTTTGGAGTACCAGAATTACACAGAGAACAAATTAAAAATGCACAACTCGTTTCTTGTCCTGGGTGTATGGCAGTAACATCAATGTTAGCTTTAGCACCATTAATTCGAAATGACATTATTGATACTGAACATATTGTAGTTGATTCTAAAATTGGTTCTTCAGGTGCAGGCTCTGGTTCAGGAACTGCACATGCAATGAGAGCAGGAGTAATCAGACCATACAAGCCAGCAAAACACAGACACACAGGTGAGATTGAACAAGAGTTAAGTGAAATTGCAGGAAAGAAAATTCATGTATCAATGAGTCCACATGCCGTAGATGTTGTTCGTGGAATATTATGTACAAATCACACATTCATGAAAAAAGATATCGAAGAGAAAGAGTTGTGGAAATTATATCGTCAAACTTATGGCGAAGAAAGATTTGTCAGATTAATCAGAGATAAAAAAGGATTGTATAAATTCCCAGATCCAAAATTCCTAGTTGGTTCAAACTTTTGTGATATTGGATTTGATTTAGATGAAGATAACAATAGATTGATTGCATTGTCTGCATCAGATAATTTGATGAAAGGTGCAGCAGGTTCTGCCATTCAAAACATGAATGTCATGTCTGGTTTTGATGAAATGGATGGACTAAGATACACTCCTTTAACTCCGGTTTAGAAATGATTACAATCAAAATTGGTGGAAGTGTAGTTGATGATTTACATCCATCTACAATTTTGGACATTAAAAAAGTAGCAGAAACTGAAGGAATCATAATAGTTCACGGAGGAGGAAAAGAGGTCACTAAAGTATGTGAACAGCTTGGAAAAGAACCAAAATTTGTAACATCACCTAGTGGAATCAAAAGTAGATACACCGATAAAGAAACTGCAGAGATTTTTACTATGGTAATGTCAGGTAGAATAAACAAAACAATTGTACAAATGCTTCAAAAAAATGGAATTAACGCAATTGGCTTATCCGGGGTGGATGCAAAAGTCATAGAAGCCGACAGGAAAAAGAAATTGCTCATAGTTAACGAAAAAGGTAGAAAACAAGCAATAGATGGTGGATATACTGGAAAAATTAAAGAGGTTAATTCACTATTCATCAAATCATTATTAGAGCAAGGTCTTACGCCTGTTATATCACCAATTGCAATTAGTGAAGAATCAGAATTTCTCAATATCGATGGGGATAGAGCTGCAGCATATGTAGCAGGAAAGGTTGGATGTGACAAGGTATTGTTCATCACAAATGTTGATGGATTATTAATGGATGATAAGTTAGTTACAAAACTTACATTGGCAGAAGCTAAAGAGATAAGACCAAAGATAGGACCCGGCATGGAGAAAAAAATATTGGCATCTACTGAAGCATTAGACATGGGTGTTAAAGAAGCATTAATTGGAAATGGACAAAAAGAAAATCCAATTTCATCAGCTATTGCTCATGATAATTGTACGGTGATTGAACATGAGTGAAGACCAATTTATGGGAAATCTCTATCAAAGATTTCCAGTTACTATTGAAAAAGGTGTAGGTGCTCATGTGTGGGATGTTGAAGGAAAAGAATACATCGATTGTATGGGAGGATACGGTGTTGCCCTTGTAGGTCATAAAAATCAAAGAGTTAATGATGCAATTAAAGAACAAATTGATAAAATCATTACAGTTCACAGTTCGCTTTACAACAAAACAAGAGAAGAGTTTTTGACCACATTAATTGGATTAGCTCCAAAAGGTCTAACACAAGTTCATCTAAACAATAGTGGTGCAGAAGCAATTGAAGCTGCCATGAAGTTTGCAAGAAAATTTACTGGTAAAAAAGGGATGGTTGCAATGAAAGGTTCCTATCATGGAAAATCTTTTGGTGCATTATCATTAACATTTAATCCAAAATATAGAAAAGCATTTGCACCACTGGTAGAGAAAGTTTCTTTTGCATCTTATGGGGACATTGAATCATTACGTTCAGTGATTGATGATGATACTGCTTTTGTAATTTTAGAACCAATTCAAGGTGAAAGTGGAATTATTGTTGCTCCCGAAGGATTTTTGCAGGAAGTTAGAAAACTATGTGATGAGAAAGGAATTGTGCTAATTTTTGACGAAATACAAGCTGGTTTAGGTAGAACCGGACGATTATGGGCCTGCGATCACTGGAATACTGCACCTGATATTCTATGTCTAGCAAAAGGAATTGCAGGAGGAGTGCCAATGGGGGCAACCCTTGTCAGACCAGACATCTTAGCATCAATCAGTAAAGGAGAACACTCATCAACATTTGGTGGAAACCCAATCTCATGTGCAGCAGGGACTGCAGCTCTTAAAGCAATTACTGAAGATGGATTGATTGAAAACTCTGAAAAGATGGGCAAATTGTTTAGAGAAGGATTAGAAAAATTAAAAGAGGAACATTCAATGATTAGGGAAGTACGTGGTAAAGGTCTCATGATAGGAATTGAGATGAAATTTGAAGTCAGAGATATTTTAATGGGATTAATCAAAAAAGGAGTACTGATGTTATACTCTGGAAGAAATATTCTAAGAATACTTCCTCCACTAGTAATATCAGAAGATGACGTAACAAAAGTTTTACATGCTCTTG
>JABDOO010000144.1 GCA_013043295.1 Candidatus Nitrosopumilus sp. | reverse complement strand
AGGTTCTGGTACAAGGTCTAGTTCTTGTGGTAGTTCTTCAGCTGATTCTTTTGGTAATGAACCTCTAGGACTGGAAGGTGGTTCTGGTTCTAATGCAGGTTCTGGCTTTGATTCTAGTGCTTGAATTATTACAGATTGTGCAAATGATGATTCAGGTAAATCGCCTAAATAATCTAAGTTAACTTTATTTTTATCTATTCTAATGAAAGGAGCTCCATTCTTTGAAAATGTATGAATCAGATTACCTTTTTTCCAGGAATTTTTTCCACTGTAAATTGTGACATACATTAGACCATTCTTAATATCTGAAGCAATAGATAATCTATCAATTGGATGACCTTTAGTAATTCCTTTATCGGTATCTAGATGTCGTGTAGCAACCAAAATCAAATTTTCAGAATCATAGCTTGCTTCAGAAATTAAATAATCAGCCCATTTCTTCATTATAAAAAATAGTGATTTGTTCCTAGTAATTAAGCGATGATTTTTTAGAATAGAATCTCAGAAAGGCAATTCAATTTAAAATTACAAAGATCTGGAAATAGGCTCAAAAAATAGGATTATTACTAGTATATGTACAAAATAATTAAATGGAAATTTCGATCGAGCCATGGAAAAAATTGATAATTCATGAAGTAATTGAATACAAATTTGAAGACTGGGTTAAACAAATTGCCTTTAGTACAAGATCATCAGGTGGAGGAATTCCTACTATGCAATGGACAAATGGAATAGTATTCTCTCCAGCAAATTTTCCAACCACCAATTCTACTGTGGATGAACAATTGAAAGGTACTCTACATTGGTCTTCAGTATCATTTGCTATTAAAGAGAAATTTGAAAAACAGATTGTAAAAGAAAATGCTACAATAAATTTAGTGGATGTTAGTGTAAATGAAATTTTTAAAGAATTGGCAACTAGTTTAAAATTACAATCAAAATATGCCTCATTGGATTCTGACAATTCCTGATGAATATTGAGAAATCAATAGAAAAATGTGAAATATATTTAAAAAAAATTAAACAGTATGATCCAGATCCATTTTATGTAAATTATTTTTTTAATGAATACATTATTTCTATTAATGATACCATCAAAGGAATATTTGAAGAGGCAAATAGGGATTTTGGATTATTTGTGACAAAAGAAGTATCAGAAAAGAGTTTTTTTGAAAAAGCAAAAGTGAAAAATGATTTAAAAGCAATAGAATTTTCTGAATGGTATTCAGCCAAATTCATTGAAGAACATAAAAAATCATTTCCTGATTTTATAAATAAAGTAAATCTTTACAAAAATAGATTTCAGAAATTACCTGAAATTAAAATTATGATCAGAGCCTCTGAAAGATTCAAAGATGATGTCAATCAACAAATCATTGTAAATCTAAGTAATATGAAATTACGTTCAAAAAAAGAATTAGATATTGAAATAAAAAGACAATTACCAATTTTTTTAGAAATTATCAATCATAAACGAAAAAAGAATGATGAGCCTAAAGTTGATGAAAATCAGATAACTGCATCTACGTTTATGGATGTAGGCAATAGTAATGATGTTGAAATTGCATATGCTGCAGAAATTTACATACCAGTATTGAAAAGGTTAGTCGAAGAATCAAAGAAAAAAATTTTAGAATTAACTAAATTAATTAATTAAAAATATTTTTAGAATCCAAAAATAGGATGTGATGTTTTTAATTTAATTATTGGGAAATAGGAATAACCATGGTCAAATTTATCTGCAAACTCTGGTTCTTGACCTTGATGCCCTTGATATTTTACAAAATGCTTGGTAGGTTCAGAGTCTAATTCAACATAATTGAAATTATAGTAAACATTATCCATTTCTAAGGAAGTAATGTAACCAAGTACCCAAGAATCATCATGGGGTAATGCATAAAGGGTTAGTTTTTGTTCATCTGGAAATTCCGGATCATAAGTTAATCTTGCCAGACTTCCCAAATCTTTAACTTTAATTGGATGAAATTCATCAGATGTTTTTTTAGATTTTATTGACAGGGAGGAAATTTTAGAATCCATATGAATTATTGGAGCAAAGTGGGAATTAGTTTTTGTTGATTCAACAATCTCACAAATCTCTTTTCCTGAAGTGACCTGGTAGGAAACATACCTACCAGATTTTTCCAGTGGAACATAAAAAATTAGTAAAGTATTTGCTAATGATATACTGCTGGAAATAATTCTAGAACCATCTAAATCTTGAGAATATACCCTTCTAGGATATTCTTGAAATGCACAAGCATATCTAGCTAAGTCATCAAAACTAGATAATTCAACATAACATTCATTCTGGGTTACAGACATCAATAAATGGTCAATTGATCATGGTTTTATTCTTTCTATGTATTGAGGATTTTTTGTATGTGGATTTTTTATCAAAATATTCCATGATAAAATGAAAAATGATTAATTTGCCAAAAACAACCAATGAGATTATAGATAAAATTGATTCTCCTAGATAAAACAAATAGCTAGTAACTCCAATAGCAGTCATTATTTCAATTGCAGTACATGAACAAAAAAAGAGAAATTTTTCTCTCAATTCAGTGAGTTATTGGGATTTTGGCCACATTGACGTCCAAGTTTCAGCAAATTTTTTCATCATTTCACCATATGCATTCATCTGTTCTAATCCAGATGAACTAAGTGTTTTTTGCCAATTTTCTGCGAATTGTTTGAACGTAGCTGTATTAGTATCATTTAGAGCCTTTTGCCAATTTTCACCAAACTCTTTGAATGAATTCATTCCTGCTTCATTGAGTGCCTTTTGCCAATTTTCACCAAATAATTTCATGGTCTCAGCACTTGATTCAACAGTTGCTTTATCCCAAACTTCATTGAATTTTGTTTGCATGTCAGTGCTTGCTTTTTGAATTTGTTCAAAAAGAGTTTTCCAATTTTCGAGTGATTTTGTATATTCACCCCATAATGAATCCCATTCATTATTTTTTCCTTGTTCAGACATTAAGTAAATATAATTTTCATTATTCTTAAATGGATCTATGAGTCATGTGCATATTTTTAGCGATTTTGTAATCGCTTATCCATCCTAATTTTACCTTCTTCAAACTTTGTTCTGTCTTCATCTGTTTTAAGTGCTAATTTAGGTGCGGGCATTGGCTTTCCATTTTTATCAAGAGCTACAAATGTAACAAAGGCAGTTCCAGTAACTGTTTTAATTCCTGTAACTATATCTTCAGCTTCTGCTTTAACCTCAATCTCCATCGATGAGTTATGAACATAGTTAATTCTTGCATTAAGTCTTAATACGTTTCCAACAAAAACAGGTTTTAAAAAATTTACACTATCCATAGATACAGTGACAGCATTTGATTGTGAGTGACGTTGCGCTACAATTCCTGCAACCATATCAATATGCTTTAAAATTTCACCACCAAAGACATTTCCTGCAGGATTTGCATCTGAGGGAAACATTCTAACAATAACTTCAGCATGCGATTCTGATGGACTTTTTTCTCTGATATTTGGAGTATCTGAGGACATTTTTATCTAATTTTTCATCCTTTTTGCATCCAATTTATTTTAATCATTTTAGTATGCCTATTTGAAATATTTTTCTAGATTAATCTTATCAATTCTTGGAATTTTAGCCAATTCAAATCCTTCAGGTCTTTTAGATAGAGGGCGGGTAGCATCAATTCCCATTTTTGCGGTTTGTAGTTTTTGTTGATTACTAGATGGATCAAGGCTAGAGCCTCTAACTTTTGTAAGAATAACAAGATCTTTATCAGCTTGAAATCTGGTTGCCATAGCATATTCTACAGATTCTGCACTATTAGGATCAATATCTTCATCAACTATAGTTACTTGTTTTAATGAACGATGTGATTCAAATGTTTTTTTAATAATTTTTTTAGGATCAGAATCATTTTTCTTTTTAATTTGTACAACAGCATGTAACCAATTACATCCACCGTTTGTCATAGAGACTTGTCTTGTTTGAGCAAAAGATTTTTTCAATTCTCCATTTAATTTAGACTCAATCGGCATTCCCATTAGCAATCTATGTTCAGAATATCCAGAAAGAACATCATGAAAAATAGGATTGTTTCTGAAGAAGAGATTTTCAAGTTCAAAAACAGGTTGAGATCTTTTATGATCATACGTCTGGAGCATTTCAACCATCCATTCAGGATGAGTTTTTTCACGAAGTATTTTTCCTTCCATAACAATCTCAGCTCCCGATGGCACATTAAGTCCGGTAAAAGGTAATTTTGCTAAAGTTAATTTTCCACCTAAAAGAGAATTTGCAATATCAATTTCATCTTTTCCCCAATCTGCTTGATATGCACCAGCAATTGAAATAGCAGGATGAACACCTACAGTAATAGCAATTTTGAGATCTTCACCATGTTCTTTTGCATCAGTAAAACATCGATGAAGATGTCTACCTTCAACCATGCGAATTGAAAAATGGGTTTTATCAATTGGCATTAATCTATGAAAAGAAGAATTTTGCTTTCCAGTTTCAGGATTTTTTACATATGCAATAGAGGATGTGATAAAAGGACCAGATTCTTTTTCAAAATGGGTTACAATAGGCATAGAAAGTAGATTTTTTGACTTGTTTTCCATGAATTTTCCGGAAGAAACGATTTTTGGTTTTTTAGCTTTTCTAATTGCTGAGATTACTTTTTCATGGATATTATTTTCATTGCCACCAACTGCAATCCCAAATCGTTTTCTAGTACCAACTAAATTTGCAATTAATCTAAAATTGCTTTCTTTGATTTTTTCAAATAATACAGCATGAGAACCGTCAACCTTAGCTGTAATCCCAGCTATTTCAAATTTGGTTGATACATTTGTTTTTACAGTTTTTAATTCTCTAGTTTTTTTAATTTGTGAAATATAGCTTCTTAAATCACTCATTCTCAATCATCTCCATAATATCAGACATTAAGGCTTTTGCAGTATTCGGTTCTAATGGTTTTTGAATAAAAGTAGAAACTAAAGCAATTCCCTTCATTCTAGTACTAATTCGTTCAGCAATTAATTTTAGAAAAAGAGATTCGGTTCTAGACGGAATGATAGTTGTTGTAATAGGAGTTGGTCCAGTTGCTAATGATACAACCATGGAACCTAATTTGTTAGAACCTTCAGTTACTGAAATAAAATAACCATTTTCAAACTTTTGAATTTGTAAAGAAAAATTTCGACTCTCCAAACTTACCAACTTATGGAAAAATCCATTTGGAGAGGTCAACGAGCTATGAACAAATCTTATGCTTTTATTGCTATTGATTCAGTCTTCTGGGATGATACTGCAGGGTTCTTCTTGCAATTCTTCTCATGTTTATCTGGATAAACAAAGAGTTTTTCACAATGTTTGCAAGGAGTTTTTTCCTTAGTTTTTGTTGCTGTTTTAGATTTTGCTGTTTTTGCTTTAGCAGTTTTAGCTTTAGATTTGGATTTTGCTTTGACAGTTACTTCTTGAACTTCTGATTCAATTTCAGTAGCTGCTGCAGCTTCCATAGAATCAGCCTCAACTCTAGCTCGTAATTTTGCTTTATATTTCAAATTACGTGGTTTTGTTCTTAATCTATATCCACAACATGGACACCATAGTCCCTCCCATTTGATGAAAATTTCACAAATCTGGCATCGACGTTGTCCAGAAGCATATCTTCCAGTGCCAACAGGCTTTTGAGCCTTATATCTAACACAAATTCCTTTACAAGTCATCTTGGTAATTTTATATAGAATTCATAACTATATAAGCATGGATCGATGAAATCTATATAAAATCTATAAAAAACTTGAAATAATTATACTAGATGTAGCGATCAAAATTATAATTTTCAAATAAAACGATGAAATCATCAATAAATATGTATAGCTGATTCCAAATCTGTATTTTTTGAAAAAATCACAATTAGCAATATAGGTGTTTGATAAAAAATTTCAAAATTTTCTGAAAATTTAATGAAAATTAGCATATTTTCATACTTTCATCAATGTTTAGACATTAGAGAAAGAGAAATTTTCTAAATTTCTATGATTTTTAGTGATTTTTTGAAATTTTTAATGAAAATTGTTAGCCAGTTAATGATAATGGAAGAATTGAATGTCTGTACCCTTCCCGTTGAGAAATATATTTTGCTGAAAGCATATCTCGTTTCCCTCGTTGGTTGAAATTTTTTATTTTTAGACTTGTTTTTCTCTCATCTACAAATTCTAATTCAAATGAAGAGCAAAATCTGAGATTTAGCATTTCAACTATTTGTTTTCCAATTTGCATATTTCCATCTCCAATTTTTAGAATTTTTCTTTTTGCTCTTAGCCCGCCTAATATTCCAATAATATGAGAAACTAATTCTTCAACTGATGTATGTACAGAGCTTCCAATTTCTATCCCATAATAGAATACAGACAAACCTATTCTCTGTCCAGGATCTACTCCCAAGATGAGATTTTCTTCTTCAAAAATAGGATCTAGTTTTTGCATCATCATGCCTCTAATTACTATAGGGTGATGTTCAAGTATGTCTTCATGAAGTAATATTTTTTCACATTTTCCAGGAGATTCCTCTCGGGTTGTGAGTATCAAATGACCTGAATAATTCTGTATTTCTGAAGGTAGGATGGAATCAAAGGGCAGTTTGAGGGTTTTTAGATAATTTGAAAATCTATAGTATGGTTTACCATAGGTAGTAGCAATTCCAATACGTGAATTATGTAAGGGATCGATAAATGATGAAACGGAATATGAAATTTAGGTTTATGCCTTCAAAACAGTTGACACTACATGTTTGACTGCTTCATCAAAATTAGCATCAATACTTGATTGAATTTCGGATAATTTTGCATCTCCTTCTTGAGCGATCTTTGTAGAATCAGCATTTGCTTTATCTTTGGATGCATTAATAATTACTTCAGCTTCCTTGGTGGCCATCTCTCTAGTTTTCTCGAGTAAATTATCAATTTCAGATTGAGCCTTCATAGATAGTTGTTTTTTCATATCCCCAACCTTGCTGGTTAATGAATCCAAATCATCTTCCAAAGCATTCAGAGATTTGATTATTCCTGTAACTTTTGATTCAGCCATACTGCTCATTATACAACAAATCTAATAATTCCATTACTTAAATCATTCATTTTTAGGCACAAAAAAGGGAAAATTCTAGAAATTATCCTGTAGTTAAAAGCAATATTGCTCTGGCTAGATCGCCCCCAGCCTCTTCTAAAGCACTTTTTGCTTTTTCTTCATCAACCCCTGCTTGTTGGCTAACCAACTGAATATCTTCTTCTGAGAAAATTGGAACTTCTAATTCTCTTTCTTCATAACTATCTGCTGTTACTGTAAAAATAGAATTATCTTTTGCTTTCATTTCGGTAACAGATGGTTTTGAAATTATGATTTCTTTTTTATCGGTTTTAATTATTACCTCTTGTACATTTGATAATTCATTCATATCCAGACCCATCTTATCCATCATTCTTCGCATTTCGCGGTTGCCTCCTCGCATCATGGTTTTATTTCCTCATTGCGACTTTTTAAACTATCTCTGACTTTAATGGCTACGCCCCTATCAAAATCAGATATCATCTCTGAAGATAAAATTGCTCTTCCAACGGCAATTACTTGTTCATTAAATAAAACTGGAGTGTCTGAAGCAATACGTACATTTTTTCCACATGTTACTACATGCTTACAGAATACTGACCTACCTTGTTCCACAAATGGTGCTGCATCAGCATTTATTTCAATACAGTTTTCTCTAAATTTTTTATTTTTTAATAATAACTGAGCAAAATGAGTGGTAATAGCTAAACTTCCATCAATTCTTAAAGTACAAAGTAGTTTTCCTTCATGATATACTGTTCTTATTCTTCCGGTTTTTCGTGAAAAGGTGATTTCAAGATCTTTTGGTAAAAATTTTGATGTTCCATTACCATACAACGCATCCAAAGAATACTGAAGTTTCAGAATATGATCCATACTCATACCTAGATTTTTTCTAAATATTAGTTCAATGCTAGTCTATATTACAGCGATTAATCTATATAGAATAAAATTTTTCCTTTAGATTATGACAGAGGGAGAAGAGACTAGAAAAATTCAATTTACTGGGAAATCATCATACATTGTTTCTTTACCAAAACAATGGATAATGGAATTAGGGCTTAAACAAGGAGATCAAATTAGGATGGTAAGAAAGGGTTCATCAACATTAGAGCTTTATCCTCCAAAATTTGAAACTAGAACACAGAAAAAAGAGGATGCCGTAATTGAGATTGAGGGAGAAGAGGAAGCATCAGTAATTGTTAGAAAATTAATTTCATTGTACTTTTTAGGATTTAAAACAATTATTGTCAAACCAAAAAATGGAAGATTAAATGCACACCAAAGAAACACAGTGAAAGAAGCAGTAAAACGAATGCTGATGGGTTCTGAAATTATTGCAGACTCTAGTGGGGGGATTACAGTACAAGTACTGGTCAATTTATTAGAATTATCAGTAGATGGTGCCTTCAAACGTATGATTCACTTAGCAAAATCAATGTCTAGTGATGCAATTTTGGCAGTTCAAGAGAACAATTTAGAATTAGCACAAGAAGTCATTAATACAGATGATGAAGTTGATAGGTTTGGATTTTATATTATTCGACAATTAAAGATTGCAATTCAAAATGAGCATATGCTCAAAGAGATGGGTTTCAGAAATGCTAGAAATTGTTTAGGATACAGATTGATTGTAAAAAATATTGAGAGAACGGGGGATCATGCAGCATTTATTGCCAAAGATCTGATTGAATTCAAAAAGCCTGTAAAAAAAGATATTTTAAAAAAATTGCAAGAAATGAATGAGTTTTGCTTATCTACTCTAGATGACTCATGTCTAGCATTATTCAAAGAAGATTATAATCAGGCAGAAAAGACAATTACAAAAATTGATGAAATTACAAAATATGAGAAGAAAGTGAGAGATGCTGCAAAATCATTAAAAGATGATGAAGAGATTTACAGGGTTAGGAGAATGACTGAAAATATTCGAAGAATTTCTGAATATGCTAGTGATATAGCCGAAATTGTGCTGAATATGAATATTGAAAAAACTCTGAAAAAATCTGATTGATTTCCTAAAACATGTCCAATACAATTATCTTAGATTCTAATAAACAACTGAATTAGTATGAATTCTGCAATTTTAATCACATATGATCAAGAAGACTCGGTAAATGAAGCCAAAGGATTGTGTGATGCTGCAGGTTATAGTGTAGTTCACGTGATAAGACAAAATTATCTACAAAAACCAAAGTATGGCATCAGTGGAGGGGTTTTAGAACAATTAGAAGAGATATCAGAAAAATTAAGACCAGATGTTATCATATATGATGAGATTCTAAAACCAAGTCAAAACTATAATCTTGCTACAGTATTACACAGAGAAGTTCTAGATAGAGAGGCATTAATTCTTGAGATTTTTGAAAGCAGAGCATCAAGTGCAGAATCAAAATTACAAGTAAAATTAGCGCAATTAAGATATGAAATGGCAAGAGCCAAAGAGAAAGTTAGACTTGCTAACATGGGAGAGCAGCCTGGATTTATGGGAATAGGAAAATTTGAGGTTGATGTGTATTATAATGACATCAAACATAGAATGCAGACCATAAAATCAAAGCTGGAAAAGGCTGGAAAACAAAGAGAGCTTCATAGACAAGGAAGAAAGAGAATGGGATTTAAGACAATATCACTTGCTGGATATACTTCTGCTGGAAAAACAACATTGTTCAACAAAGCTACTGGTGAGACAAGAACTCAAAGTAAAGAATTGTTTACAACACTTACAACAACAACTAGAAGATTGATGATTAATCAAGAACCATTTTTGATTGCAGATACAGTTGGTTTTATCAGTAAATTACCTGCGTATATGATTGATGCATTCAAATCCACATTAGAAGAATTGATACATACTGATGTAATTATTCTAGTCATTGATATTAATGATTCAATTACTGAACTGAAAAAGAAATTTTCTAGTTGTATGAGAACATTAAGTGAGTTAGGAGTAGAACAAAATAAAGTAGTTTTTGCTCTGAATAAATCAGATTTATTAGACGATGAAGAGATAAAGAGAAAAATTACATTCCTCAATTTGAATGAAAATAAAAAGGTAATTTCAGTATCTGCAAAAACTGGAAAAAATATTCCTCAACTTAAAGATCTAATTAAGGAAATTATAGAAAGTCAGAATTTTCATAAACCAACAAATAACAAATTAGCAGGAGCAGAAAAAACATTTGGTAATTGAAGTAGTTCGGATTGGACAACGCCTGGTTAGAGATGATAGAGTAACAACACATGTTGCTCTCGTTTCTAGAGGATTTGGTGCAGAACGAATCTATATGACTGAGATCAATCCAGAAATCAAAGATACAATTGAAAAGATAAACACCACTTGGGGAGGAAATTTTGAAGTTGAGTTTATTGAAAAATGGAAACCAATTGTAAAAAAGAAAAAAGACGAGGGATTCAAAATAGTTCATCTTTCAATGTATGGTGAAAAAATCAATGATGCTCAAGAAAAAATTCGTGTTGAAGATAATCTATTGATTGTAGTGGGGGCTGAAAAGGTTCCAAGAGAGATTTATGAATTGGCAGATTATAATGTAGGAGTAGGAAATCAACCTCATTCAGAGATTAGCGCTTTAGCAATTCTTTTAGATCGTATACAAGAAGGAAAACAATTTGAAAAAGAGTTTCCAGATGCAAAAAGAAAGATCATTCCCACCAAAAAAGGCAAAAATGTGCAAGTGGTAGAAACAAGGGATTAATAGTAGAAAATTAGGAGTCATTAGAGTTGGTAGACAAATACGAAGATCCTTTTGTAAGAATTGCTTCAATGATTGGAGGAGATGAATACCTCAAAGTGGCAAGATCTCTCCTAAAAGCTGAAGATGCTACTGATGAAGAAATTGCTAGTTCTACAGGTCTGAGAATTAACATGGTAAGAAAAGTATTGTATGATCTATTTGGTAAATCGCTAATTACAGGAATTAGAGTAAAAGATGAAAGAAAAGGATGGTTTGTGTATAGATGGAGAACCAGAAGAGAAGAAGTTGAGCATTTTATTGAAAATCAGAAGAAGAAAATTGATGAAAGATTACAGCAAAGATTAGATTATGAAAATGCATCAGATTTCTACCACTGTGGTAATGAAGATTGTCCCAGAGTTACATTTGAAAATGCACTTGATGGTATGTTCAAGTGTCCATATTGTCAAAATGTTTTGAACCTAAAAAAGAATGATAAATCTAAAAAGGCATACCAAAAGAAAATTGATGAAATAAAAAAAGACATGCAACAAACTTTTTGATTAATTTTTGAAGATTTTTTAAATAAAAAACAGTAAATTGGGTTACTAGAATAAATAGGAGAAAACCTTCGTAAAATCCTTGAGTCAAATCACTACAGTAAATCCAGCTACAGGTGAAAACATTACAGATTATTCTCCAATGGATAAAAATCAGGTTTTTGATTTAGTAGGAAAAGCAAAGAGAGCATATCCAGAATGGAAGAAAGATTATGAGAAACGAAGAAGTTACATTTACAATTTAGTAGAATATCTAAAGAAAAACAAAACAAAACTTGCAACTGTAGCTACATCAGAAATGGGTAAACCTCTCAAAGAATCCATTGGAGAGATTGAAAAATGTGCATGGGCTTTAGAATTTTATGCAGATCATGGAGATAGTTTTCTTTCTGATGAAGTATTAAACACAGATGCTAGAAAGAGTTTTCTCACTTTTGAACCACTGGGTGTAATAGGCTCAATTATGCCATGGAATTTTCCTTATTGGCAAGCATTAAGATTTGCAGCTCCTTGTTTAATGGCAGGAAATGTCATAGTTATGAAACCATCAAGAGTAACAATGCAATCAGGAATTGAAATTGAAAAAGCATTTACTGAATCTGGGATCCCAGACGGAATTTTTCAAACAGTAGTGGGAAGTGTAGAATCTGCAAATCATCTTATTGATTCAGATGTAAATGCTGTAACTTTTACTGGTAGTACAAATGCTGGTGCAAAAGTAGGAGAAAGAGCAGCCAAGAATCTAAAAAAATGTGTATTAGAATTAGGTGGTAGTGATCCTTTCATAGTATTAGACGATGCAATTATTGAAAAAGCTGCAGAAGGAGCTGTAAAAGGAAGATTCATCAATTGTGGTCAGAGCTGTGTAGCATCAAAAAGATTCTTTGTTGGAAAAAATATTGCAGATGAATTTATTGAATTATTTATTAAAAAAGCATCTCAACTCAAAATTGGGGATCCTATGTCAATTGAAACAGATATTGGACCGTTATCAAGTAAAGGTGGTTTTGAAACAATTTCTGGAATTGTTGATGATGCTAAAGAAAAAGGGGCAGAGGTACTTCTAGGAGGTTCTCAAATTGAAGGTAAGGGATTCTTCTATAAACCAACAATATTGAAAAATATAAAATCAAATATGAGAATAGCACAAGAGGAAACTTTTGGACCAGTAGCTCCAATTACAATTGTTGAAAATGAGAGTGAAGCAGTGAAATTAGCTAATGAAAGTGAATTTGGTTTAGGTGCAAGTATTTGGACAAAGGATCTTGCTAAAGCAGATAAAATGTCAAGAAGAATTGAATCAGGAATTGTCAGTGTTAATAATGTAGTAATCTCAGACCCACGAATCCCATTTGGAGGAATTAAGCATAGTGGATTTGGTAGGGAGTTATCCAGATATGGTATGCTAGAATTTGTAAATTTGAAATCAGTTAGATTTTATGATAATTTGACACATCATCATTATGTGGAATAAATTATTTCTTCATCTTTAGACTGTACTATTCTTCAGGATTATCCTCATCAAATTCTTCCTCTTCTTCAGAATCATCTTCATCATCACATTCTTCAAGTTCAACGTATGTAGGATTGCCATCATCTCCAAAGAAAATTTCAATGCAAATATCAGTAGCCAATGTTGAAGCCAAATTTTCAATTAATTCTTTAGGAAAATTGCCCAGGCGGCTGGTATCTGATGAATATCTATACTCAGTAATTTTCTCATCGTGATAAAAATCGACTTCGATATCTCCATTGACAAATTTTCTAACGGCTAAAACCTGACCAAAAATACTATGAGCCAATGCTATTTTCTCTGTTGCGAAACATCTTTTGTAAGATTTTCAGCTAATTGCTCATAATGTTCTCTTGTCTTACCAAGCTCATCAAGTTTAGTTTGTTCAATTTCCTTTAATTCAGTATCAACTTTTTCAGAAACATATTGTAATCTTGCTTCTGCCATCATGAATAATTTGTTATTCTCTTTCCATAAATGTTCAGTAATATGTTCAACATATTGTTGCATGTCACTAACTAATTTTGTGGAATCACCAGATGATAGATATTCTTTAGCAGATGCTTCCATTTCAGTGCCAATTTCTCTTGAGCGTTGATGATCAATTAGCATCATAGCTATAGGTCCCATATTCGTAGGTAATCCAGCTTGCTCTAAAGCTGGAAATAATGATTTTTCTTCTTTGCTATGGTGACAAACATCTGTAAAGTTTTTTGAAAAATCAATTACAGGTAGTAAAATTGATTCTGGAATTTGTTTACCATCATTTAGTAATTGAATGGTAGATTCCATGGCTTTGATTACTTTTTCTATTAATTCATGATCGCGTCTTAATGATGAAGTTGACATAATAATTTAAAATAAAATCCAATATCTATATCTTCTTCATTTAAACAAAAATAATTAAAATATAGAAATTAGTTAACGATGATTCGTTAACAATTGGTTTAACGATTAGAGAGGCTTTTTGATTTCACAAATGCCCAAATCTTTTTAGTCATTTCACTTGGTGCAATTGGTTTTTTACCAAATACTTGTTCTACAGTTTCAGATCTACCTGCAAAACTGATTGCATATCCACCAAATGCTGGTTTCTTAGCTTTTGATTTAGTTGCTTTCTTTTTTGGTGCAGCCTTCTTTTTTGGTGCAGCCTTCTTTTTTGGTGCTTTTCTTTTTGTTGTTTTCTTTTTTACTGCCAATTTCTTGTAATTTTATTTCAAAGAAAGTATAATAACTTACACCTTGAGATAATCCAAAACAAGATGGTTTTTGAGCCTCTTGATAGATTTGAGTCGAAGATTTGGCGATTTTGAAATTTTGTCAAATCCATCTCCTTGTACTAAAGAAATTGCATTTTTCCCTCCAATCAGATAAGGTGAAATGGTAACAATCAACTCGTCAAATAGATTTTTTTTTATAAATTCCCAATTTATTGTACCTCCTCCTTCAACTAACAATGTTTTGATATTTTGTTCAGCAAGTTTCTTTAACAATGATTTGATGTTTACAGTTTTTTCTCCAATAATTATTACTTTAACAGGATATTTGTTTAATTTTTCAAGATTTCTTTTAGTTATTTTTTTTGATACAGCTATGATTGTAGGAATTTTGTTTGATGTTTGTAGGATTTTAGATTTGGAAGGTATTTCACCATTAGAATCTACTATAATCCTAATAGGGTTTTTTCCTTTTGTGTAACGTACTGTCAGTAAAGGATTATCTTGCAATACTGTATTTTTTCCTACTAAAATTGCATCTACTTTAGATCTAAGTTTGTGTAATCTATGAATATCTTCAATTGATGAAAAATTCGAATTTCCATTTCTTGTAGAAATTTTTCCATCAATGGAAATACCTCCACTTAGTATTACAAAGGGTTTAGATTTTTCCATGTACAATCTTTCCCTCAATCATTACAGCTCGAATTGCAGATTCAGTTGCTCTATGAACTATTGAAGCATGTGGATTATGCATTGGTTCCAAATCCAGTGAGTGTTTGTCTAGAAAAATACAATCAGCAATTTTTCCAGATTTAATCATTCCAATATTTTTATTCAAAATTTTTCCACCATTTACAGTAGCCATTTTAAGAATTTCTTTAGGATCAATTCTTTTTTTGTGAATCCCCATTGTCACTTTCCAAATAAAATCCATTTCTCTAAACATATCAGGAGAGTTTATCATCACATTATCTGTGCCTAAAGCTATGGTACAGCCAGACTTTTGCATCAATTCTATATCAGGAATTCCCTCAGAAAGTGATGAATTTGCTCTTGGGCAAATTACAATTCCTCTTGTTTTTTTAGAAGCAACTTTTAGATCAGATTTTGATGCAAAAGTCATATGAACTAAAAAGTCTGGTTTTAGAGTTAAAGCCCTAATTGTTTCGGATTTACCAGTAATTTTTTTGGATTTAGTAATACTCTGTTTGGTTTCAGCAGAATGTATTGCACGAAGTTTAGTAATTTTTGAATAATAATTTAATATCGAAGCACTATTCTCATTTGCTCCACTAATGCCTATTCCATCACAATGCTTAAGCAAAGTGAGAAATTCAGATGCTTTTGTCTTTGGAAAAGATGAATTTTGTTTGATTTGTTTTGTATCATGATAAAATTCCAATCTTCCCAAAATAATTGATTTGATGGGGACATCAGTTAAGACTTTCTTTAGTAAAATAACACCGTCTGGACCACCTTCTCTAAAATCAACAAAAGTTGTAATTCCTTTTCTAATCATTGAATAACAGGTATTTTTCATAAAATTACCTAGATTTTCATTTGATGTGTTTTTGAGAATTTTTGATTTTGCTCCAAAAACAGGATGAATTTTTTGATCAACAGTTCTGTTTAAAGAAATATCTTTTCCGATAGAATCACCAATGTGTGTATGGGCATTAATAAATCCAGGAATCATTAACAACCCTTCACAATCTACAGATTCCTCCTTTTGTATCGGTTTGAGATTTAACTGAATTTTTTTAAATTTATTTTTTTCAATTCTAACATTAGTTTTTGGAACATAATCTAAATCTGGGCCAGATAGTATACTGATGTTTTTAATTAACATGATAATTCATAAATTTCAGGTTTTTCCTTTCCTGAATCTCGAATTTCGCGTATTGTATCAAGAGATTTTGTGGCTAATTTTACTGCCTCCCTTCCGAGAGATGCATTTCCAATTCCACAATTCAAATAAATTTCATCATCATTTTTTACTAGATTGATAAACTCTTGTACTGATTTTTTTCCATCATCATTTGAAATGACCATAAAATTATCACCGCCCATAAAAAATGTAAGGGAATTTTTTTTAAGAAAGAATTTAGACATTTTTGAATATAATTCAAAAATAATAGATGATATTTCATACGGAGAATTAGTTTTTCTTTTAGATGTTAAGTCATCTACATCTAAATGCATTATAGTTACATTAGAATCAGATTTCCCATTTACAAAACCAAAAATGTTATGTTCTGCATTTAAAACAACATTATTTTTCTTTCCTTCATATGCTTTTAGATTTGCTTCAAATGGAGATTTTCCATATCCAATTGAGATATTTAATTTGATGTCAAATAGACTTTCAAGATTTTTTTGGATTTGAATATGATCATCCAAGTCTAAACCATTTGAAACTACAAAAAATTCATCGGCACGATTAAGGAAAACGATACAATGTTTTTCTGAAAATAATTTTTGTACTTCTTTGTACAATGATGCTTGAAGCATTTGAAGCTCGTGTTCTCTGTCGCTACCTAAAGTGAGCGTCCAAGGACCATATTCAGTAATTTTTAAAATACTTAATTGAATCATTTTTGAATCCTTTTTAGTTCATCAGATATTTTTACAACTGCTTCAACAGCACGTTCTGCAACGGGTCTAATTCTAGCATATGCATGTCTTTCCTGCATTCCAGGGCCTGAAATTCCAAGAGAGACAGGTTTTAGATATTTTAGTGACAAATCTGTAAGTGCTTGTGCAGCAGCATGTGAAATTACTTCATCATGTTTAGTTTGTCCCTTAATTATGGCTCCTAGTGTTACTACAGCATCAACATCTTTCTTTTTCAATAGCGAGTCTACAATTATAGGCATATCATAGGCACCAGGAACAGTACAGGTGTATGTAATTTTTAGATTAATTGATTCTGCCTTTTCTTTGGCTACTGCAAGCATCCTAGACGTCACTTCTTCATTAAATTCCGAAACGACTACTGCTATATTCAAAACTAATTCACCTTAGCGTATTCTAACAATTCTTTTCCATCAATTAATGGAATCCCATTTTGTTTTGCAAATTTTTCAGCCTTTTCTACTGATAATGCAGTATAGGTTTCTGCATCCATCATTTCACAAATTGCAGTTACAGGGGTTAAACCTGCTACTTGGGCCAAATAAACAGACATTTCTGTATGTCCCTGACGTGCAGCCAACAGACCTTTTGATGCAATCAATAATGGTACATGTCCTGGAGTTTTAAAAGAAGAAGCAAATTTTTTCTGCTTATTTTCTACATTATAGATTTTAGCCATTTCACTAATTGTTAAAGCTCGATCTTTATCTGTAATTCCAGTGTATGTTTGATAATGATTTACAGATAAGGAAAAAGTTGGGTGATCACCGTATGGTGCCAAACCCATAATCATTTCTTTATTAGTCATAGAGGATTCAGAAAGAATTTCATGCATGTATTGTAATTCAAGAGATGAAGCAAAATTATTATCAATTGCAATACACAGCAATCCTCCAGCATTTTGTCGCATCCTAGCAATATGTTCAGGAGTAACAAATTCTGCTGCCACTACCATGTCAATTTCATTTTCTCTACCTGCTGAATCAAATAGCAAAACAAATTCTCCACGTTTCAGTGATTGTAGTGCAGATTCAAGAGACATACAAAAAAAACTTCTAATCTAATTATAAAGTTTACTAAAAAATTGGTAATTACCACTAAAATTGTAGTTTGTTGGCTTTATTTTAGAATGTATTTACCAAGAATGTCAGTTTCAATATTAACTTTATCGCCTATTTTTTTAGTATGAAAATTTGTCACATCAATTGTATGTGGAATCAATGAAACAGAAGCAAGGGAATTTTTAACATCAACAACAGTTAAACTAATTCCATCGACTGCAATAGAACCCTTTTTCACGATATATTTTGATAATTTTTTAGGAACCTGAAACCAAACTTGTACTTCCTTGGGTTTTTTCAAGATTTTTTTAATCACTGCCACACCATCGACATGACCTAAAACAAAATGCCCTTCTAATCGTTGACCAGCTTTCAAACTGCGTTCAATGTTTACAATTCCTCCAACTTTTAAATTCCCAAGATCAGTCTTTTTTGTTGTCTCCTCGATCATTTCAAAAATACAGCTTGATTTAGAAAGTTTGGTGGCAGTAAGACAAACTCCGTTTAAAGCCACACTTTGCCCAATTTTCAATCCCTTTCCATGTTTGCCCAGATTTACAGTCATTTGGATTGCACTTCGATTTTTTGTGTTTTTAGAAATTTTTTCTACTTTCCCAATTCCTTCAACAATTCCAGTAAACATAAATTAATTTTAGGATGATATCTATAAAATCTTTCATATGCACACAGATGAATTTTTATGAAAATGCCTATTTCTAATAATTTTGTAAATGTAAGGAAAGAATTTTAATCAGAATTTGAATTTTCAAATTCATCATCGCAAAATTGATGAAAAACAGAACATTTGTTTTCTTTTGCAGTATTTTTTATTTTTTCCATATCTTTATTCAGTACACCTTGGGCAGCTAAAAATGCATCATCAGGCATTCCTAATTTTTCAAATAGTCTGGATTTAGCAATAGGAATTTCTTTTAATGTTGGATCAATTATTTGTGATTGGTCGTAGTAGTCAATTGCATCTTTATAATTTCCCAAGTGACTAAGAGAAATAGCCTTGTTAATTAAGGCGGTAACATCCTTTGAGTCTATTAACAAAGATGTGTCATAGCACTTGAGTGCTTCTTTGTGACGATTTAATTCATTAAGAGCCAATCCCATACTGTTTAGTGTCCAAATGTCTTTCGGGTCATTTAGAAGAATTTCTTTGCATAATTCTATTACTTTTTCATATTGATTCAAGCCCTCAAGAGCAAAAATCTTATTTTTCAAAGCATATAGATCTGAATTATTAATTTCTAGAACTTTGTTACAATAATCAATGGCTTCATCATATTTTTTTAGATAGATTAAGGATAATGAAATATTTTGAAGGGCAAGCATATCATTTGGAAGTTTTTCTAGTAGTGTTTTACAATAATTATACATTTCATCATATTTTTCAGCCGTAAATAATCTGGTGATAACATTTGAAGGATCAAGTAAATCAACCATTGCTAAGACTAATTAGAATTCATTATTCATTAATCTATTCTAACCAAAATAATAGCTAAAGAAATTAGCCAATCACTTCAAAGTTTTACGAAGTGTTTCATTCAAAACTTTAGAATAGCTATATGAAGACTGTTCCTGTTGAATTAATTTGGCTTGACGTAGTCTAAGCTTCTTGTCAAGATCCTCATCAATCATTATAGTTACACGTTTACTCATTTGAATCATTTTAATTTATGAAGTTTGTAATATAAGACTATATGAAAAGTTCCAAAAATGGGAAAATTAATTTTTAATGATTGAAATTACTTGATCCATTTTGAAGGGTTTTTGAATTAAAGGAATTTGCAATTTTTCTAATTTTTCTTCAGTGGTATAACTTCCATCAGCAGATACTGCGATAATTTTTGCTTTAGGATCAATCTCCTGTATTTTTTTGATTGCATAAAATCCACTCCCGTTTGGCATGTTAAGATCAATTAACACTACATCTGGTTTTTTATCCTGGAACAATTTGACAGCACCAACACCATCAAAACCATTACCAATTACATTAATACCATTTTCTTCTAGAAATTCACTAAATAATCTAACAGTATCTTCATCATCATCAATAACAATTACTGATTTACTCATTCCTAGTCATTGTACAAATAGCGGTGCTTTAATATTTTCCATAAATTAGAAGTGGATATGGCTGGCATTGATAGATTCATTGCAGATTCACTATCCTCAGAGATTAAAAAAAATCTTAATTCAAAAATTCTCAAAGATACTGAACGTGAGTTATTTCTAGAACATGGAATGTCAATAAAACTGTCTATTGAGCATTTTCAAAAATTTGTAAATGTTCTAAAGAAAAATTCTGAATTGAATGTTAACAAAATAATAAGTGATTGCATTAAGAATATTCTCAAAATTAAAAAAAGAGATGATAAATACATTATAACAATTGTTGAACCAAATTTAAGAGATTTAATTTTAGAATTATTTGGTGAAGTTGAAACAAGAAAAATTATTTCTGTTCTTTTAGAAAATCAAGATACTATACCTGATATTCTTAAAAAGTCAAAAGTGCCCAAAACATCAGGATATAGAAAAATAGAAAATTTGATTCTTCGTGGATTAATTGTTGAAAAAAGAAAAGTGTTGAGTGAAAGTAAAAAAATATCTGAGCTACAATGTATTTTTGAAGAAATAAAACTTGATATTAAAAAAGACAAAATTGCTGTAAATCTAATTGTAAATAATAAAGTAATTGAAAATAGTACTAGTTTGAAAATTATTTTAGAATAAATAAAGTAAATTAGAAAGATATTATTTTACTAGTTCTAGTAGTGCTTTTGCTTGTTTGAAATGAACCTCATCAATCATTTTTCCCTCAACTGTAGTTGCACCCTTACCTTTCTTAGAGGATTGAAGGTAAATTTCACAGACTTTTTCAGCCCATAAAATTTCATTTTTATTTGGATGGAATAATTTGTGTACAACTGAAATTTGATCCGGATGAATAATGCTTTTTCCAGTATAGCCAAGAC
>JABDOO010000142.1 GCA_013043295.1 Candidatus Nitrosopumilus sp. | reverse complement strand
ATCCATTATTGGATGATGTAAAGGAACTTTTGGACAAGGATTTTGGAGACGATAGAATTCTTAAACAAATTTGTAGAGCATGTGAAAATAATGAAGTAATTAGTAACTATGAAAGAAATTATGTTAGAAATCTAGCTGAAAAACACCTAGGAAAAAAACCAGAATCTACTCAACCCCCCACTATTGACGAAAAACCAACAATTCCTGATGTTATAATGCCTGAAATTCAACCAATTCAACAAACACAATCATTTCAAACTCAAGTCCCACAAATTTCTTATTCTAAATCTAAAAACAAAACAATCCTTTTTGGGATTGGAGGTTTAGCTCTGGTAATAATTATCGCAGCTGCAATATCATATAGCGGTATAACTGATGGAAGTACAAAAATTAATACTCCGATAAATAATGTAAATATTTCACTATCGATTCAAACTGATTTGTCATCTTATAGTAACAAAGATCTAATATCAATTAGTGGAGTATCTGATACGACTGGAACTGTTAGTCTTTCAATAAATAATCCAAATGGTGATCTTGTATGGGCAGAAGAAACTTCATTGAAAAATGATGGACAATTTTCAACTTTGGCTATAGCAGGAGGTCCTGGGTGGGAAAAATCCGGCACATATACCATCATAGTAGAGAATGAAAAGGAAACAAAATCTGATACATTCACTTTTACTTCTTAATCTATTCAAATTCTTTCCAATGAGAATCAAGTAACTGTCGTAATTTTTCAACACTGATTTCTTCCATATACTCACGATATACAATGAATTTATTTTGCTTTCCAGAATCATCACTGTAAATATCTGTAGTATTTTTTGGAATTGCACCTATTTTCCATTGGTTCATTTCAAAAATCCAAACGGTTGAATCAGGATTTGAAAAATCAATATCGTCACACCCTACAACATAAAGATAACATTTTGTTGCAAGGTTTAATTTTTCATGCAAGTTTTCATATGCAATCATTTGGCCTTTTGCGATGTTGATTTTATCATTATGAAATCCCTTGAATTCTAGTATGATGAAACTCCCTTTGTGCTCAATAAGCCAATCAATATCCGTTCCCCCTGATGCTACCATTCCATGAACAATTAAATCGCCTAAAACCTCTCTTCCACGCGTAAATTCAGTCTCATCAAAAATTTGATATTTTGCCTTTGCACTTTTTCTAATGATCTGTTTGGAAATTTGTTCTGATTGAACTGTATTTTCATTTTTATATAATGTATCAATTAAATCGCTTGTTTCATCAGGCAATAATTTCTAAATTTTAAACTAAATGATAAGAGAGTTTGTAAAAATTTGTAAAGCCATGCACTTTTTCTTCTCTATCTACAGAAAAATTCATTTCCGGTACCCTTGTAGAGTATAAAGTATTCCTCCTGGTTTTTCCTGTCTTTTTTTGCATTTAATGCATCTTGATACATCTCAAAATGTTCTATTAGATATAGCTGATTTCCAGGTTCTGCAAAGTAATCTATTCCAATTAAATTAAAACCTGCTTCAGGTGTTAGCTTTATTTTTTCATCTTCATAAATATCTCTAGGCAATTTTTAAAAAAACTATTGATCATAAATCATTAGAGTCTTTTCTTCTAATAATGCATGTAAGTTATGGACAGAGCGATAAACATCTGATTCTTTTTTAGCTCCAGTACAAACTAATTTTCCAGATGCAAATAACAATATCACAGTCTTTGGATCTAGCATCCTATGGATTAAACCTGGAAATTGTTCTGGCTCATACATACTTCTAGGTAGTGTTCTAGCTGCCTTCTCTAAATGGATTTTTCCACCTAGGTTAATTGCTGCAACAATATTCTGAACTGTAATTACTGCATCTTTTTTAATTTTGATTTTGCCCTTTCTTAATTTCTGGACAACTGTGTTGACAGCCTTTATTGCCATCTCTTCAGATTTAGCTCCAGTACATACCATTTTACCTGTTCTGAAAATTAGTGTAGCTGTTCTAGGATTGGTTAGTCTAAACACAAGTCCTGGAAATTGTTCTGGATGATATTCTGTATCTGGGAATTTTTCTGTGATTTCAATAAGATCTATTTTTTGATCAACTGATGCAGATGCTACAACATTTTCAACACTAACAATTGGTTTAGTTTGAGGCATAACGAGGGACTTTAAATATGACCTTTATATATACTAGCCAGAATTTTTTAGATTTTAAATTATTTTAATGATGACCTATCCATTGATAACGATATTCTTCATCAATTATTTCTGATACTAGTTCTTTATTTTTAATTTTATTTTTTGGAATATCGACATCAAATAATCCTAATTGACCTTTCCATGGGATTGGAATTCTAAATGGTTTAGCATTTTTTAACATAAATCCAAAAGTTTTGTTTTGAAATTTGGATGCAAAATGAAATTTTTGATCTAGTCTAATTTCTTTAATTGAATTGTATTTTTTTACATCATACAATTGTGCTTTACCAATGATTGCACCTGTAACAAATTTTTTCTCAATTTTTAATCTCTTAGAATCTTCTATTCTTATTTTTAATGGTGAATGAACAAAAAACTCTCCCCGATAATTTGTATTCCAATTCCTTAATTCAATAGTTTTTTCCCCTTCAATAACTAAATCACTAAATGGTTGAGAAATTGATAGACATTTCAAATTGCTTAATCTCTGGCTATCTGAATATATTCGCCAGGATTCTTTCCTTGGCCTTCAGGTAAATTTGTAATACCTCCATTCAGGCTCTCAGTTACTATTCCTTTACTTGCAAGTACTTGTGCAGTCATCAATGATGTATTTCCTGCCATACAAATTAACAATGATTTACCTTTAGAACCATCTAGATCTTTAGTTAAATTATCTGGAATCTGTTGTGTGGACAATAATTGATTTATTGTGCTAGCTTTAGGAATCGTAATTTTTTCTTTATCTACTCCTAAAGACTTGGCAATTATTTCAATTCCTTCCTCTTTTGGGGTATATTGAGTATGGACCCAAATTATTCTATCATAATCTTGAATACTGGATGTTGCTTCTTCCAAAGATACCTGGATACGCTTATTGGCAGACATTGCTTCTAGATTTTTCCTATATTTCTCAATTCCATCAGCGACAACAACTACAAATTTTCCCTTATCTCCATCACTTAACCTTTCTAATATTGCATACAGGGCTAGTGCTGTACTTTCACCAATATTATGACCTTTATCAACAAAGAATTTTAGTAAATGCTTAGCCTGACCAAAATCTACCTCTTGTTCAGATGCATATGCATCTGGATTATACAATTTTAGACCCTCTGCTTTGGCCTTTGTTCTAATTCCTGCAACATCCTGACCAGCAGGTGGAAAGACAACATGTACAGATTTTTTCCCATATTTTTCGTTCATGTATTTACTTAATCCTCCAGATGTACCCCCAGTTCCAAATGAGCAGTAAATTCTGTAATCTTCTAATGAATCATTATTTTCATGTAATTGTTGATCAATTTCAACAGCAGTTATTGTTCTATGTGCATCAATGTTTAATTCATTATCATACTGTTCTGGACAAAAACAATCATAAATTTTTGAAAGTAGTTTTGCTAAGTTGATTATATCTTGAGCTGCCAATAATTCTTCTACTTCAGAAATTGAATTATCATATTTTGTAGGCTCAAAACCTAATTCAATTAACTGTGAACGGATATTTGCTGCAGTTGCTTTTGCAACCAATGCATCTGCATCACTATCTTTCATTCCAGGAGCAGGACAAATATCCATATCTAAATCCATTATGCGAATATTTTCATTTCGTAATTCTTTGAATACTCCTTCTTGTAATTTTCTTGAAACAAGTGAAACAACTGTTAATCCAAGCTTTGACATTTGTCCTAATGCAATTCCAAAATTCCCTGATGTCGCTTCAATGATTGTTTGATTACTCTTTAACTTTCCAGATTTGATTGCGTCATGCATAATGTGAATTGCTGGTCTGATTTTAATGGAACCTGATATCAAGTTAGCATCAAATTTACCATATATTTTCAAGTCTAAATCTGAAATATCTAATTTGAAAAGATTTTTTGCACATTCTTTAAGATCACTGGTGAGATCAATTAATGGAGTTGCATTGACTACTCTGCCTTCTTCTAAATGGGGAATTTTATTCCATATTTCCTGTTCAAATTTTTCAAGTAGAGGCTTATCAAAATCATTATTTGACATTTTCTTCAGTAAATGGAACTAATTTTTTGCTCATATAAAATATCCTGATTTGAAATCAAAAATTTACTCATTTAAAATACTAATCACTTTATTTGGAATATCATTTAGCCTACTTACAGCCATTGTTTTTTCATAGCCTAGGTGTCTTAGATTATTTGCAATTGTTGTAGCTCTTACTGTGTTTGGTCCTAATCCCAAAGCTATCATGTTAATCCCTAGTCCTTTGAGTGATTTTGTCATATTTCTTACTGCATCAGGATCCGATGGCTCACCGTCAGTTAAAGTCAAAAAAATATCTGGCCTTTTTGACTGCAAAATTGGAAACATTTTATCATAAACTTCAGCTAATGGAGTTGAACCATTAGCAACAATTTGAGCCAATCTTTTTGCAGTAATACTATTCCATTTTACGTTGTCTGGTTTTATGGACCAACACACCATTGATCTATTTTGAGTACTAAATGCATAAACTGCAAATTTCACTTTGAGAAAAGATAATACCTCACATAGGGCCAAAGTTGCTTTTTTGTATTCAATAGCATCAGATGCAATACTCGAAGAATGATCTAACAAAATTACAATTTTTGTTTTAATAGATTTTTTTACATCCATAAAAAATGGTTCCTGACCTTCAATGTAATTTTCTTCATCAAATTCATCTCCTGATCTTAGATGTTGCTCTTTCCATCCTGATTTCCATTCTTTAAATTTAATTTTTAATCCATTAATCAAACTAATATCATAAATCACTGATTCATCCACATTTCTATTTGATGGAACTTGAATCCCTATAGCCTCTGGTGCTAATCCTTTGTTTTGAGTTTTTTCATTTTCATCTAGTAATACTTTGTATTCATCATACACATCATCACCTCGAATAATTGATTTTGGATCCACTGTTCCTAAATCGCCCTCTTTATTTTTGGATATTATTTTCAATACTTTTAGTAATTCTTCTTCAGACAATGCCATTCCAGCTTTCATAAATGGTAAAGATACTGGAATTGTTAGCAGAGAATCTATATCCAATATTTTTATTATCTGACTAACATTTTTTTCAATCCAATCTGTACCATGATTTTCACTAATTGCTTGTTTGACAATTTGCTTTGCAAATACAGATGCTTTTTTAATTTTTTCAAAATTACTTGCTTGCATTTCTCCTTTTATTACTCCGAACATGAAATATTGGTAAAATGCCTCTACTATCCTTGCTTTTCCATAAACTGTATGTAATTGTGGTCTTGCAACAAGCATGTATGTATAATTAAAAATAATTTCTTTATCCATTCCTTTCCAGATTTTTGTGCCTAATTGTTCAACTCTTTGGGTCTCCATTGTATTGAGAATAAATCCAAATGCATGATCATTGCTGAGAATTTTTTTACAGTATTTTACTCTCATGGCTTCAAACCATAATGAAGTTCTAAACTGTCGATATTTTTGAAAGTCATTTCCAATTCTTTTTTCTAATGGAGTTAGAATCACTTTATTTTCTTTCAATCTAGTTTTTGTTTCTACATTGTCTGAAATTTCTATTGTGATGTTTTCTTTTTCAGACCATCTTCTAACTAAAAAAGTTGCAATCTCTACTAAAGAATCATTTTGGAGTTGAATCGCTTGCATCTAATTTCCAAACATTGACGTGATGATGTCACTTACTTTTTGATATTCTATGTTTCCCCATTGGGTATAGACATTCCCAAATACAATATCTGCAACTTCTTTGGGTGACATTCCTTTATCTAATAATTTACCAAATGCAATAGTCTCACGTAAGCTTGGTGAATAGAATAATTCTTCAACTGCAGCTGCTTGTCTTAAAGTATTTGCTAGTTTAATTGCTTGAATAATTTCTGATTCATGATTTCCTGAAACATGTTTTTTGACAATCTCTAATTCAATATTTTCTGGAGGATATTCTAATCTAATTCGTACTGGAAATCTGCTAAGTAATTGTGGAGGTAATTCTTTTGTTCCACTATGTGTTAATGGATTGATAGTAGATATTACAAACCAGTTTTCTTTTGCATTGACAACTTCGCCTGATGATTCCTTTAATACAATTTGTCGCCTATCATCTAGTGCTTCATCTAGTCTGAGTAAAACATCGGCTTCTGCTGAATTAATTTCATCCAGATAAAGCATATCTCCATTTTTCATTGATTTAATCAATAACCCTTCATCAAAATTTACTGTTCCATCTGTAAGCGTTTTAGTCCCAACTAGATGACTTTCTCTGGTTCTTAGACTGAAATTAATGGATTCTAAATTTACATTCTTTTGTCTAGCAAAATCTCTAACTAATGATGTCTTTCCAGTCCCTTTAGGACCAATGATGAGCACAAATAGACCTGCTTCATACGCCTTGTCTAAAATTTGAATGGAATTATTCCAATCAAGATATTGTGCTTCATCCAAAGTATGTTTTCATTGATTTAAACAATATTTAATATTAGATCTAAGATCCAAATGCTTCAACTTTTGTAAATGCAGCATCCATTCTTTGATGCAATGTTTTATTCCATTCATCAAACCCTGATGGATTTTTTGGATAATTGTTGTAATGCTCTACCAACCATTGATTTTCTTTTGAAGTGAATCTTAATCCATCTGCAACTGTTTTGTTCATTGCACCTCTGATTATCATTCCAATTTTTCCTAACCCTGAAAAGTCTGGATGTTCACCCTTACTGATTGATTCGACATCCATATTCCCCAAAAAGTGTTTCATTCCATAACTGATTTGCTCATTTGTCATTTGTTGAACTAGTCGTCTAAATAATTCAAGACCAGCTGTCTTGTAACCATATTCTTTGATATAATCTAAATTGTATTGCCATAAACCTGCTTCAGAAACATCATTAGCTTCTATTGCTTGAGATACATTATTTCCTAGAATTGTACCTGCAATCAAAGCTGGTCCAATTCCTCCTGCATCAATTGGTTTTGGCATCCATGCAGAATCTCCTACCATCATATATCCACCTGAAACCATACAATCATTTTGTCTTCTTACAGAAACTTGGAATACTCCTGAATTATTATTGATGTCTTGTGGTTCTTCAGATAATTTTGCATTTTTGATTGCAGTATTTCTATGTAGATACTCTTTCATTAAAGATTCAACATTGTCTTTCTTGCCTAATCTTTTGTTTCTTTTATCCAAAAGAGATTTTTCAACTCCCAGACCAATGTTTACTTTAGTTTCTCCTTTTGGAAACACCCAACCATATCCTCCAGGGGCAATATCTTGATCTAAATGAATTATACAATAATCTGGATCAAAATCTGTAAGATTTTTTTCACCCTTTTCAAAGTGCATGATGTATCTTCCAGTTGATTCTAAATCTCTTCTATCAATTCTCTTTTCTACTTTAGTTGAGTTCTGAAGTCCATTTCTAAGCATAGATGTCACTCCAGTAGCGTCAATAACAATTTTTGATGTTTTTTTGAAGGGTTGTTTTGTTTTGTTATCTACACCTTGAATTCCAACTGCTTGTTGACCATCATAAATTAGTCCTGTTAGATTAATTTCGTATTCAAACTCTATACCCATTTTCTTACTTCGTTCATTTTGAATTTCGGGTAATTTTTGTCGATTTAACATAAATCCAGCACCATCAAATGGGATGGCTGTTTCTGTATCTGGTGAGAAGGCCATGACACCTTTTACATCATGTTCAATTTCAGGTCTAGTCCATTCTACTTTGATTCTTTCTGACATAAAGTCTACTGCTTCTTTTGAACATGCATCTCCACATACCCATCCAGCTAATGATTTTCGACCTGGTAGAAATTCAGTATTTCTATCTACAACTAAAATTTTTAAATTTTGATTAGAGTAATGAGCAATTGCTTGTGCTGTAATTGTACCAGCTAAGCCTCCACCTGCGATTATAACATCATAATCTGCCACGATATTGAGGTTTGTCTATCGGTATTTAAAATAATACCATGAATTAGTCGACAAAACCAATCTGTCAAAATTCTTGATCGATAAAAGGGGTCGGTTCGTCGCGGCGTCTTCAAAGCTTTCGCTCAGACTGGAGCGGCTGTTATTTCCTCATTCCCAAATTGTATAGTTGTTTTATTCCTATTTAATCTAGTTGGCAATTTGAAAAATTTCTGTAAATGTTTTGACAGTTTCCTTTTTGTTGTATATAGGTGTGTGAATTTTTATTTTAATGGTATCTTTTTCTTTAACTTGCAGACTACCTTTGATTAGTTCTTGTTTATCCAATCTCATATGAAATCTTGAATCTACTGTTCTTTCTTCAATCTCATCAATTAATTCAGTGATTTGTTTATCAGGTAATAATTCCAGTAGTTTATTCATTAGATTTTGAGCCTGTTTTTTTACAATCTTTGCATTTAACAAAATTATTGGATTTTCATAGTGCCCTTCAGTTTCTTTAATTGTGAAATCCTCCTGTTTCATGTCTAAAACATCTTCAAAAGCTTGAAAGATTTTTCCAAGATCTTCAGTTGCGTGAACAATTACATCAATTGTAATTTCAATCTTATGAACCATGATTACTAAAGAATAATTTTTGTTATTATGCTTCTAGTAATTTTGTTTCTTTGTCTGCAGTTCTGATGAGTTTTACTTTCTCAAGACCTACATGTCTAACTCTAATTACTTTCTTGAATGCTGCCATGATATCTGAATTAATTTTACTATAACATGTTGCTTGCACAAATTGATCAATTGTCATTTCAGGAATTGTTTTGTTAATTACATCTCTAGCAATTAATCTAAGAGCATGTTGTCTTGATGTGTTAAGTTGTCTATGTGTTAAAGCAAGCAACTTGATTCTAAAGATGTAACCATCCTTTGTCTTGATATCTATGATGAAATTTATCTTTGAAGAGCCACGTCTAACTAAACTTCGCAAAAATTCTTTAGAATATTCATATCTCTTGAAAATTGTTGATGCTTTATCCCCTTCAACATTATTAATTTGGAAATAGATCTTGTATTGATGCTGTGATGGGTCTCCTTTTAGAATATCATATAGTGTAACTTCTAAAACTCTACCTACAGCATTCTCATCATCTGTAATTGGAACATAAGCTATTGGTACATTGTTAAATGAATCAGGTGCATATACTGTGACCCAGCGTTTTTCTCGCCACTTGTCCTTTACTCGACCTTTTCTACGTGCCAATTATTAACGACCTTTGAACCCAAAATATAAGGGTATGTCACTAGATCTCTTTCTGATTTCCCATGTAACTCTGTAAAACAGATGGGATTTTGATGTGTCCATCTTTAGTTTGGAAATTCTCCATAATCGAAACTAAAATTCTGCTAGTGGCTATCAGAGTACTATTTAGCGTGTGAACATACTGAGTATCTTCATTTGTTTTATCTCTAAATCTAATCTTTAATCGCCTTGCTTGATAGTCTAAACAATTTGAACATGAAACAATTTCTCTATACGCATTTTGTCCAGCCATCCATGCCTCAATATCATATGTTTTTGCTGAAACTTTTCCCATGTCACCTGATGATAACAATATCACTCTATGTGGAATTTCTAAATTCTGATAAAATTCCTCTGCCACTGCCAACATTTTTTCATGCTCTTTCCAAGAATCTTCTGGTCTTGAGAATACAAATTGCTCAATCTTGTCAAATTGATGAACTCTAAAAATCCCTTTTTGATCTCTCCCATGAGCCCCTGCTTCTTTTCTAAAACATGGACTAATTCCTGCATATCTCAAAGGTAAATCCTTGCCTTCTAGAATCTCTTTAGATCTCATTGCTGCCATAGCATGCTCAGAAGTTCCAATCATGTAGAGATCTTCATCTTCGACTTTGTAAATAACATCTTCAAAATCATCTGCTATTACTGCTCCCTCCATTGAATCTCTATTAATCATGTATGGTGGTTGGACTAGAGAATATTCTTTTTTTGCTAAAAAATCCAATCCGTAATGTATCAATGACTGATTCAATCTTACCAAATCATTTTTCAAATAATAGAATCTAGCACCTGCCACCTTTGCTGCTCTTTCCAAGTCTACTAAATCTAAATTTTCAGAAATATCGATGTGATCATTTATTTTAAAATCAAATTCTGGGATTTCCCCCCACTTTTTGATTTCTTTATTTGCTGCTTCATCTGTACCAATGGGAACTGATTCATGAATGAGGTTAGGAATTGTTAATGCCAATCTTGAGTAATTATTTTCAATATCTGTCTGCTCTGATTCTAATTTTGATTGCTCTTCTGAAATTTCTGCCATTTTATTTAGAATCTGAGTTGTATCTTCTCCAGCTTTTTTCATTTTTGAAATTTGTATACCTGTCTCGTTTTTCTTTTTTCGTAATTCATCAGTTTTAATAATTAATTCACGTCTTTTTTTATCAGCCTCAATTAGATTGTCTAAATCAAAATCTACATTTCTTGCTTTGAGCATGTCTCTGATAATCTGTGATTTCTCTTTGACTAATTTTGGATCTAGCATTATTCAATCACCTTCAAAGCCACCTGAATATGTTCCATAACTTCATCCACTGTCCCTACTAGATGTTTCATGTTCTTTTTACTTTCAAAATTAAAAACTAGTTTGTTATCAATATTTTCAACATAAAGACTCAATCCTTCTGGAAAATTGACATTGTCTGGCTCTAAGGCTTTTTTTACTGTTTCAGCCTTTTCTTTAGATATGTTATTGAGAGTTACCTGAACTTGGCACGTTAACGACATTTACTTCTAAATACTTGAGAAACTCATCCAATTTGTCTTTAGTTATTTTTGCTCCTGCTGCAGCATTATGACCTCCACCAATTCCATCAAATTTTGCAGCACCTGTTCTCATTATTTCACTGAGATTAATATCCGATGTACATCCAAATGACTTTCTAGATGAGAACTTGATCGTGTTCTCTTCTGCCTTAGTTCTTAGAATCACAATTTTTCCGGCATTTTTTGGAGAACCTGCAATCAGTGATGAGATGGTTCCCGTCATTGTTTCTGGAACAATGTCTTCACCATTTACCATTATACAAGTCTCACTTTCTGAAATTCTCCATCTCTCATTTGATAAAATATTCATATATTCTCTAATCATTTTTCTATAATCTGTTAGAATGGTTTCAGCTTCTCTGAGAATTTTATTTCTATCTCCCATACATACAGCCATTCCAACTCCAGATCGATTGATTCTTCCACAAGAATTTAGCATTGTTGAAAACTCCCTTCCATCTCTTAAGAAACTCCTGTTATCTTCCCTTGGAAATGTATAGGTATATCCAATCAACTCAGACATGATTTCAGTAGCATTTTTTCCAGAAGCAAATTTTGTTATGGATTCTATAACTTGCCTTTTCTCTTCTTCATTTAGTTCAGCAGGAACTCTCCATCTTCCTTCTTCTTTGAGACTAATTCCAGATGAATTTAAAATAGAATAACATGTATCTCTGTTCCAAGTTAAGCCTTCGATAAATGGTTGTGATGTAAATGCTAGTGCATCTGCTAGTGGTCGCGTTTCTCTTCCAACTAATAATAAATCTAAATCAATTTCTACTAGCCCCTGTTCCCTTGCAATATTGGCAATTTCAAAATTTTTGCCAGTAAATGATTTTCTATCTCCTTGATCTTGTCTATCTCCTAATGCTGAAACAACTGCAATTGATGATAAATCTGAGTTTCTTTCATCCAAGGCTGCAGATGCAAGATATGCCATTCCTCCAGCACATATTTCCTTACCTCCATCGATTCCATATTTCCATGAATTAATGACATTTTGATTATCTATCTCTGTATCAGGAATTTGATGATGATCTAAAACAATCCAGTTATCTCCTAGTGTCTTATCCAACTCATTAGCAAAACCTCCTCCTAAATCCGTTACAATATGAAAATCTCTTGAATCTGTTTTGAATGAATCTAAAACATTTTTACTAAATTCTTTTGATGTCCTTAATGTGCAATTGGCACCCTCTCTGATTAGAGCTTTAGTGATTATACTTCCAGATGTTAGTCCGTCACAATCAATATGGGTTGTTACAGAAATTGATTTTTTTGATTTTATACAATCTAAAATTTTATCTTTGAAAAATGACAGTGATTCATCAAGCGATTTTGTCATTACTCTAATTGAGCAACCACGGATTTATACTTCCAGGTTTTAGAGATTCTTCCGATTCTTTTGTAGTATACAGAAAGTCTGTGAACTTTGGCTTCAATTAATTCCAAAGATCTGACATTTCTATTGTCTCCTTTGTTTGCTTTAAGATGTTTTTGAAGTCCTACAGCCTTTCTTACAATGTTTTCAAGATCCTCTGGCATTTCTGCTTTCAAATCATTCTCTTCCAAAATCTGACCCATGCTTTTTTTGGTAATTGGTTTTATTAGAGGAATTGAATGTTGATCTCTTAATTTAATTCCGATTTGACTTGGAGTCAAACCATCTTTAGTATATTTAATTACTAATTCTTCAACTTCTGCGGGACTTTGTGTAATCCATGAAGGTGCACGAAGTGTAGCAGGTCTAATTGAATGTGATTTTCCATGTCTGTGTGTATGCATTCGTCCCATAATTTGGCTCACTATAGAGCAGAATTAAACGTTACTTATACTGATCTCGTACATTGGACCTGAATTTGGGGTTCAGAATAAAAGTTAAATAAGTCTCGTCCACCAAAACGAACAGGTAAACAGTATGAATACAAAAATACTATTAACAGCATCCTTAATCGCTGTCTTCACTATCGGAATGTCTGCAAGTTCACCAGCATTTGCACAGTACATGGGTAATGTTGGTAGTGAAGGTCAAACCGGATCATACACATTAGAAGAAGCACTTGAGATTCAAACAAGAAGAATCGCAGCAGCTGAAGCAAACCCATCTTCTGGTTCAGGAACTCCATATCTTGATGCCAGTGGTGTAGTTGGTGCAGCAGTTATTGCAGGTGCAGTGTTTGGTGGTATTGCAGGAGCCTTCTTCATTAGAGGACGTTCTGGTAAATACGCAGCAATGGGAAGAGGATAAACAAACCTCATTTTTCTCTTATTTTATTTTCTACTCCTAGTGGAAACTAGGAACATGTTTTTTGATATTCTTGAATACTGATCTCGGCCTCTCTGATAATAAAAGAAATGTATATATCGCACAAATAGAGCCAAATTATTATGATTCCTATCGTAGGTACTTTCCTAAGCATCCTGTCTTCAATCACAGGACAACTAGGACCAAACTATGATCCATTATTTTACGATGTAATGATTTACATCTTCGGAACCATCATGTTCACAATATTCCTTCTAGGAATTATCTCATTTTGGTTGCGTGTACACGGCTGGGCTTACAAAGACAACCGTGAGAGATGGGTTGATGAATTAGACAGACACTTTGAAAGAGAAGGTATCGGTCTTATTCCAGACAACGGTAAATACTGGTAAAATTACCAACTTTCATCTTTTCATTATTTTTAATATCTTACAGTGAAAACTATACAATTTTTAAAATCAAACTTTAGAAAATTCTAATTATTTACAAAGTCTGCAAGAACTAGCTTTCTGGTTCTAGTTCTGGAAGGAAGTCTGAATCCTTTGATGAATCATAGTCCTTTGTGGTGAATACTCCCTTGTAGTGATATCCATCCTGTAATGGAGTATTGATGAATTGTGAGGATTCTTTATCGTTTACATAGAATGTTGATTTATCCTGATCCATATCTCTTAGAGGAAAATCCCACATCCACAAAAAATGTCCAATTTGCCAATCATATTCTTCCTCCCATTCAACATAGATTGTTCCATCATCAGATAATGTGTACATAGTTCTCTTACATTCATCTTGATTTAATCCCGCATTGATATTGGCAGGAATTTCTGTTTGAAGACCATCAATAATTAATTCCAAAGTGACCTTCATTTTGTAAGGTGTATCTCTATCATTAATGCAGACTTTGAGAGGATCATTTTGACTAAATTGACCTTGGAGAATACTACTGGTTACTCCTACTGATATTGCAATAACTGCTGTAATTGCCAGAAATCTGATGGTTTTTTTCCTTTTGTATGGATCGCCCATTCCAGGATATTTCATCGTGATGCCTTTGACCAGATTCCTTAAAGTCCTTTCTCTTACTCATACATTATTTCTATAGTGTCACATTGGTCTTGATGATCTGCTAGAAAATAGGTAATTTCATCAGAGTCAATTTCAAGCCATTCTGATTCTCCTTTGTATGGAAGATAATCTTCAATAAACAAATCATCATTTCCTAAAACTCGGACAATAATTTTTTCTGTTTTTGGTTTTATCTCAAAAGGTAATTTTAGAACTTTTCCTCGTCTTTGGTTCTGAATGTTTACTTTGTATTTGTCTGAACGAAATTCTACCTCTCCAAAAAAATAACTTTGAAAAATATCTAATTTTGTAATCTTGAAACTTAGCATATTTCTCTTATTTTTTTCTAGATGATAAAACTTAGTTTTTTGGTATACGCTAAACGTAAGAAGAATCTAATAAATGAAAAGGAAAAGTGGGTGGTTTAGATTACTTGCCAGGGTCGTGTTGCAAACGTAATGACATATCCTACACCGATAATAATTGATTGATATGCGATGTTAGTATATGGGATTGGTTTGATAATTGGTTCTCCTTCAACTACTACTGTTTGACCTGGACCAAGTCCTGGACCAACTTGTGCAACGTTGAGTTGGGTGTGTACGTGGTATACACCTGCTTCAAGTGCTTTAGCAGACAATGAATAATCTAGGACTGAGTTACCTGGAATGTCAAAGACGTTTCCTGGTGGATCTCTTGCCAACATTTCCCATCTGTTACCTGCGTTGGTTGACTCTGAGAAGATAGATAGCCATCCTCTAAGGTCTCTTTCTACTAAACTAACTAAAGTTCCTTGAAGTGTCAAGGTTTCGCCAGTTTGTAGGGATTGTCTGTTGAAGGTTTCATCCTCAATTCTGATGAAACGACTCTGGAGTTGTGCTTGGACACCGTGTGCATCTGCAGTTGGAAGTATTGATTCAACCCAGTTGAAACCTAATGTTCCTAGTGCAAGTACTACAGCAAGTCCAAATACGAAAATTCTTTTTTCGACCATAGTTATCCCTAAAGTTTGGAATTGAAACACGTCGTTATATGTTTTACCTTCACAACGAGGATCGACACTATTCATTATGTTAATCATTGATGTATAACATTGAAATGAATAAAATAATCTTCAAATTACCATAATTCTAATCATAATAGTATGTAATTTTTTCATATTATTTTTAAATTATTATAATAAATTGAAGATAATTTCGACCATTTGAAACTCTTACTTTATATTCAGAATTCACATGATGGTATACATGGCACAGATGCCCGCATTAATCCCAAAAGAAGTTGAGATCCAGAGACTAAAGAAAATCTGGCTCATCGTTATTGCTATGGGTTCAACTGCAGCATCAGTCGAAGTTGATAACTTCGTTGATGGTTCTTTGCATCAAACCTCTATCAGAGATAGTGCTTTTACACCAGCTCACTGGTGGCTATATTCCCACTTCATCACATTACCACTTGGATGGGGAGCAGCAGCAATCTATGATAGAAAAATCCCAGTTCTTAGAGGCCCAAATAATTCAATGAACACTGGATTGAAGATGACCATTCTAGGTTACCTTGCAACCATGTTTACAATTGGTGTCAATGAGATGTGGCATTTCTGGTTTGTAGAAGAAATCTTTGCAGTTCCAAATCACTGGATGTTTAACATGGGAGTCGTAGTGGCTTTCATGGGTGCACTAGCATACGTAGTCAGAGTATATGCTCGACTTGTAGAACTAGGTGCAGAAACTCCTGGAGAGAACCCATACGTTGCAGAGATGTACAAGATGGCCTTAGAAGGCAAATTGTACAGCAGAGCAATTCCTTAGAAAAAGTGCATTAGCACATTTTTTATTTTTATTATTTTTCTCAAAGCCGTAGATCGTACTAGGTCCCCCAGTTTAAGAAAGACTTAAAAGGATTCTGAATTAGAATAATTCCATAATGACTCTTCCTAAAGGATTCGGTTCTGGCGGTGGCGGTGGATCATCTAGCGCTGACGTAGAACGAATGATTGGTAGACGCGTTGAAAACATGACTGGTATGATAACTATTTCATTCTGGGCAGCATGGCTTGCAACCTTTGGTGGTACTGCAGCAGGATACTTCTATTATCCATGGGCATATCCAACTCCAAGTGGTCACTTTGCATTCATCGTATTGACAATCATTGAGGCAATAGGTTACATCTTCTGTGTTAAAGTCATGGAAGAAGGTTCCAACAAAAATAGTAATGGTATCGTAGCAGGCAGTATTGCCGCAGTTACAGCAGGTACTATCTTCATATCACTATACGTTGGTAACTAGAAGGCAACCCCTTCAGACACTTCTTTTTCATTTTCCTTTTTAGTTTAGTTTTAACGATCTTCATCACACTCTAAAATTTTATATACTGACCGTTTCTTCACCTTGATATGGTCTGGTTAAGACGATGTACACACTACTTATTCATAGTAGTAGTTGCAGTTAACTCAACACTGTTAACAATTAATGCAGGAGACTACATCTTCTACACTGACTGGGCTTGGACTTCGTTCACGGTATTCTCAATATCGCAAACGTTGATGCTTATTGTAGGTGCTACATATTACCTAACATTTACAGGCGTTCCAGGCACAGCAACGTACTACGCTCTAATTATGACAGTATACACATGGATTGCAAAAGGTGCATGGTTTGCACTCGGATATCCATATGACTTCATTGTAACTCCAGTTTGGTTGCCATCAGCAATGCTGTTGGACTTAGTTTACTGGGCAACAAAGAAGAACAAGCACAGCTTGATACTGTTTGGCGGCGTACTGGTAGGAATGTCATTACCATTGTTCAACATGGTAAACCTGATAACAGTAGCAGACCCACTAGAAACGGCATTCAAATATCCAAGACCAACATTGCCACCATATATGACACCAATCGAACCGCAAGTAGGTAAGTTCTATAACAGCCCAGTTGCTCTCGGTGCAGGTGCAGGTGCAGTATTGGCATGTACATTTGCAGCTTTAGGTTGTAAACTGAACACTTGGACATACAGATGGATGGCCGCTTGGTCAAAGTGGGACTAAAAACTCCAACCTTTTCCTTTTCATTTTATTAATTATTCCTTAGAGTATTCTCTAAAAAAAATTCAATTTTAAAATTTTAAAAATATTTTTGAATATCACTAATAATTTTTAATTAATAATTCAAAATGCCCAGTTCGTTTTTTGGAATTAGAATTGATAGAACGATTAGCTTGGATTTTATTTATTTTCCAAGGTTTCTCTGAGAAAATTTTTGCTACATCTTTTGAATCTGAATTTGACAACAAAACTTTGCATCCTTTGGAATCTAATTTCAAACAAAGCTCAGCTAATCTATGAAGATCATCAAATGTGAAACTCTTATTGGTATAACTAGTAAAGTTTGCTGTATCACTAACTGGTTGGTATGGAGGATCAAAATATACTAGATCTCCTTTTTTTGCATCTCTTAGAACTGATTCAAAATCTCTGCATTTGATAGCAACTTTACTTGTGTTCAAAATGGCACTAACTGAGCGTAAATTCTCCTCATTTACAATATTGGGGTTTGTGTATCTGCCTAGAGGAACATTGAATTTCCCTTTACTGTTTACTCGATATAATCCATTAAAACAGGTTCTGTTCATAAAGAGCAATCTTGATGTTTTCTCAATTTCGCTTCTTGGATTGGATTCTCGAACTGAGTAATAGTAGGTCTTGGAATCTTTTTGATAATTTCTTTCATGATTTTTTAGAGATGAAATTAGTCCATCAATTTTATCTCTAATTGTAGTATAGGTCAAAACCAGATCGGAATTTAAATCTGAGATACTGCATTTTTGGCCATTTCTCTCAGTTAGGATATGGAACAATAATGCCCCTCCTCCAATAAATGGTTCATAATATGTCCCAAAGGATTTTGGGAGATTTTCATTTAGAATAGGAATTAACTGCCGTTTGCCTCCTGCCCATTTTACAAATGGTTTTGGGACAGTTGCAATTTGTCGATATTCTTGTTTCAATAATATGTATTGTAAAAATCATTAACCGTACTATAGATAAAATAATTTGATCTTGAACTAACTTTTTCCTAGTCTCAGAATAGCTTAAATACAAATTTCGTAAATTGCTGAAAATCTTAATTTTACTAGAAATTAGAAAGCTTCGAACGGGATCTGAACCCGTGACCTTTACATTACCAATGTAACGCTCTACCAGACTGAGCTACCGAAGCACAAATTCACCCTGTAGAAAATCCTTATAATTCTTCATTCTGGGCAGATTTACTCTAAACTGTTAAATTTCACTCAGATTTTTATCCTTTTGGAGGAGTAATCAAGCCTGGCCAAAGTAAGCACTTTGTGCTTTTGGACATGCAGGACTTAAGATCAAATAATGGGTGATCCTGTCTCTCAGGAGTTCGTGGGTTCAAATCCCACCTCCTCCACTCTATCTTGGATTTTTGATTCCTCTAGCGTTTAGAACTTCGTAAACATCTGGCAATGAGAATACAAATCCAACGTGGACACAATCTTTCTCATCACAGAGCTGACAAAACAATTCTCCTTTCTGAATTGCAACTTCTGCAATTCTATTTTTGATATTATCTTTTAGAATAACACGGTCATCATCAACTGAAATTTTTTCAATCTTTGGAGCATATCTTGCAAAGGTCTTGTCCTTTTGCATCATCTCCTCTAGCATGTAGGTTACATAGCCGGCAAAACTGTTGACCCCTTTCATTGTTAGGTCGTCTTTACTCTTTTGATAAACTTCGTGGAATTTATCATAAACAGTTTCTGAGACAGTGATTGATTTGAATCCGGCTTTTGGCAATTTACTTTTCCTTACCGTACTATACAGTACGCAAGTATATAATGTTTTATTCTATATTGATATATCTTCGTTCTAAATCTAAATTAGACTTTATAGAATACCCTACTCAAAGAGCAGCATGGGAAAAGGATACTCTACTGAGGAGATTCGAGAACAACTCATCACCATTTTAGATGATTCAGTTTCTGGAATGTCTGGAGTTGAGATTGCTGAAAAAATTGGGGTTAACAGAATAACCATGTCAAAGTATCTCAAAGTTTTTGCAGCTGAAGGACTTCTTCGTCAGAAAAATATTGGAAATGTTACTTTATGGTTTTTAGAACCAGGACAAGAATCATTTAACTTTCCTGATGATTATTTCAAAGTAGGACCTCAATATCTTGAATACCTGGTAAAAGGCACTGAAGACCAAGTTTATTCACTTATTCGAAATTGTTTGCATTCTGGGGGAACTGTGAATCGTTTGGTATTAGAAGTAATTATTCCATCAATTGATCATATACAGAAATTATTTGATGATGGCAAAATTGGAACATCTGAACAAAATCTTCTAATCACTACAATATCTAAATCCCTTCAAATATTCAATCAGATTCAGATAGTCTCTGATCCAAAAAAGAATATTGTTGTAATTGCAGCTGATACTCAAAGCAGATTATATTCTGAAGCCGCATCTGCAGTTTATCATTCTGATGGTTGGAAAGTTTCTCATTTGGGGGATATGTCATCATCGATTAATGTTCTATTTGATCTTGATTTTCAAAAATTAATAGGAAAAATTTGGAAACAAAAACCTGGAATTTTGGTAGTAGTAGTATTTTCTCAAACTGATCAAGGTCTGAACTTCTTTGCCGATTCTATAAATCCCATAAAGGAAAAGTCAGGAAAACAAATGAAATTAGCACTTTGTGGAAAAGTATCTAAAAAAACCAAAATTCGTTCAGATTTGACATCTGAAAAAATTGAGGATATCCTACAATGGTCTCAAACGGTTTCTCAAAATATAAAATAACAAAAAATGGGCCCGATGTGATTCGAACACATGACCTTTCGATTATCAGTCGAACGCTCCAGCCAAGCTGAGCTACGAGCCCACGAACAAATCTCTAGGCTAGAGTCATTTAAGTTTAATTTTCCTTCCACTTGATTGAGCAGCCAATTGAGGGGTCAAAATCTTTTTCAATTTTTTCTCCAGCTATTAACTTCTCCATGTTGACAATCATTGTTTTTTCAGTTGCCTCATCATCAGGCTTCATAGCATTGTCTATTTTTCCATGAAAAACTAGTTGCTTTTGTGCATTAAACAAGAATGGATCTGGGGTGCACATTGCACCATACTTTTTTGCAACTTCTTGTGTCTCATCAACTAGATAATCAAATTGAAATCCTTTCTCTTTTGCAGTCTCTTTCATAGCATCAAAACTATCTTCTGGATAATCAGTAGAGTCATTACTGTTAATCCCAATTATTGCAATATCTTTTCCACATTTTTCATACAACTCATTGAGTGCATCAACTTTAGCTTTAACATATGGACAGTGATTACACATGAAGATAACTAAAATTCCCTTATAGTTAGCATAATCATTCAATGAATGTTTTTTATCATCAATTCCCATTAATTCAAAATCTGGAGCAATGTCTCCTGTTTTTAGCTTGATTTGTGATTCTAAAAGTACCATGATTTCAGTTTCGTGTTTTCAAATAAAATTCTTGCCAAGAAGCAACAATTAAAATCCACAGATATTTGATTCATCTTGTGGGCCGGTAGTATAGCCTGGTAGTATACCCGCCTTGCACGCGGGGGGTCACGGATTCAAATTCCGTCCGGTCCACTTTTTAGGTACTCCGATCAATGTTGAAATTCAGACTTCCGGATGGATTTAAATAGGATAACTTTTCGTTTTATTCTATGGCAAGCGCAGTAGATGGATGGCCGGTATGGATTCCACTCATTGTTGGTTTAGCTCCAGGTTTAATTTACTGGTTAGCAATTACAGCAAAGAGAAAATAAAATTTACATCTATTTTTAATTTCTTTTTATTCAAACATTACCTAGTGTAAACTGGGTTTAACGTTGTTACCTTTCTTGTTCACTATTTGATATACTACCTGAAATTAATCCCTAATCTTAAGAAAAATTATGATTAAGATAATTTTATTCTCATTAATGGTTTTGATGATGATTCCATTTTCTCAGGCTTTTTCAGCAGAAAAAACTGATAATGCACCTACTCTTGCAGTTACCTTAAACAAAGAAAATATTCATGTCTACAAGGATTCTGAAGGATATACCGTTGTAGTTGGAATGATAGAAAATAAAGATTCATTGACATCTGTAACTAATGTAAAAATTCAAGCAAATTTTTATGATCAATACGGTGTTTCACCTTTAGAGGTAACACAAGGGAATTCAACTCTTCAGGTAATTGCTCCAAATGGAATGTCCTCATTTTCAATTCGTTCAGAATCTCCAAATCCTGAGATTTCAGAAGCTTCAGTTTCTCTGCTAGGTTTTGATTCTTCAGAAGATAAACAAAAAGGTCTTACAGTATATTCGACTGATGTAGTTTTAGATTCCACATTTAGATTTTCAGGAGTTCTTCAAAATGCAGGGGCACCAAATTCTGATACAAATGTCTATCTTGCATTTTATGATCATTTTGAACCTCCTAGAATTCTAGAGGTGGTTACAATTGAATTAGGTGATGTAGAATCAAACACAGAAGTTTCTTTTGATTTTAATGATATCTTGAAATTTAATACAAAAGGATTTTTCCTATTTGCAGAATCTGATGTTTTTATATCTGATTTTGTAGATATTACAATGCCTCTATCTCAGGTACCTGACAGGCTAGTTACAATTTCTAATGTATCTATAGAGGATTCTAATGGAATGAAAACTTCAGAACTTGCTGTTGATTCAAAATACTATATCAAAAGTGAAACACAAATTGAATTTGCATCAGAACAAGATGATGAAACAGCCTACACTTTTTATGTTCAGATAAAAAAATCTCCAGATGATCGTAATTCTCCTCCGACAGTGGAATACTTAGAGAAATTTGATGGTAGATTTATTGGAACAGGAATAGAATCTCAAACAATTGATTGGATTCCTGAAGAACCTGGATTTTTCTTTATTGAAACATTTGTTTGGGATAGAAATAACATTCCTATTGCTGAACAGGGACCTTATACACTCATAATTGTAAAGTAGAATCATTTCATTAATTTTAGAATTTTCTCACCGTTTAAATGCCGAATCAATTCTGTTATGTTTATCATGATATCCTACAAATTTTTCATAATTCCTATGATTTCTCTTCTTGTTGTATTCTCATCAGGACAAATTGCTTTGGGTTATGGTGGACCTCCAGAACAAACCAGTTCAAATAATTTTACTGTAGATATAAAATCTAATAATGAATCTTTTACACTCGGTGAATCAGTTACATTTTCTGGAAGTGTAAACAAATACGATGAAGAAAGAAGTCTACGAATTTCAATTTTTGGCTCTGGCAATAATCTAGTTGTTACTCAAAAAACCCCTGTTGCCGAAGATGGTACTTTCTCACATAGTGTATCATTGAATGAAAAATTCAGTGAAGGAAAATTCATTGTCAAGGCTCAATATGGGAATTCAAAAGCAACAATTGCAATAATTTCATTTGAAGTAAATTCTGATACTGCTCCAATTGTTTCTCAAGATAATAAAATACCTGATTGGATTAAGAACAATGCTGGATGGTGGGCAGATGGTCAAATTGATGACAACTCATTTGTAGAAGGAATTCAATTCTTAATCAAAGAAGGATTCATGAAATTATCAAAATAAAGCAAAATTATTGAATAAATTAGAATTCATTCTGCAAAAAAACTAGTAGATTTATTTTCAAAGAAAACTACCCATTTGTATGTCCAAATACTCTCTAGTTGCAACGGGTGGAACTTTTGATATAATTCATAGAGGTCACTTGACTTTACTTTCAAATGCTTTTGATATTGCCGATAAAGTAATTATTGGAATTACCAGTGATGAACTAGCTACAAAAAAAGGCAAAATCCCAATAAACAATTACACTCAAAGAGTTGAAAATTTAACATCTGAAATCTCAAAACAATTTCCAAAAGCAATTTTTGAAATCAGTAAATTAGAAAATGATTTTGGACCAGCTGTTTTAGAAAAAGAAGTTCAAGCCCTAGTAGTAAGTGATGAAACAAGCAATCAGGGTCAAAATCTAAATGATTTGAGAGCAAAAAAGAGTCTTCCTCCTGTACAAATTGTCGTGGTTCCAATGTTTCTGGCAAAAGATGGTACTAGAATTTCAAGTACTAGAATCAAAAATTCAGAAATTGATATTGATGGAAACTTGCTATCAATTGACAAGTAGCTTGTCTAACTTTGAGTTAT